>JAZDIW010000119.1:0-9314 GCA_043804575.1 bacterium | reverse complement strand
AAAAATCGGCGAAATCCGCTGACTCAAACCCAGCGAATCCATCGCCGGCTGAGATCCGCTACGAAGCGGTTGCGGGGCAGTTCTATCCCGATAACCCGGAGAAACTGCGCCTTGCGATTCAGTACTATCTCGAAGATGCTGTCGCCCGCCCGGTGGCGGAGCCCTTAGCTCTCATTGTTCCGCATGCAGGCTATGTCTATTCCGCGCAAATCGCTGCGGATGCTTTCAAACAAGTCGAGGGCAAGGCATTCAGCACCGTCATCGTCTTGGGGACGAATCACACGACCGCGCCTTTCCGAGGCGCGGCGATCTGGCCTCGGGGTGCGTTCCACACGCCTCTTGGAAATGTATCCATTGATGAAGAGCTGGCCGACAAGCTCATGGCCGCCGACGGTCGCATCACCTTCCGCAAAGAAGTGCACTCCCGCGAACATTCGATTGAAGTGCAGCTTCCCTTGATTCAGATGGTTCTTCCCGGTGCCAAGATTGTCCCGATGATTCTGGGAACCGCTGATTTCGAACTTTGCCGCGACTTGGGAGGAGTGATTGCAGGAGCAGCCAAAGGCAAGTCCGTGCTCATCGTGGCGAGTTCCGACCTGTCTCATTATCCTTCGTATGATGATGCGGTTCTGACGGACGGACGCACTCTCAGAGCGATTGCCAGTCTGGAGCCTCGTGAGGTGACGAAAGTCATCAGCGAGGAAATGAGTCGCGGAGCTCCCGGGCTTTCCACTTGCGCTTGCGGGGAAGGGCCGATTCTGACTGCAATGTTTGCCGCAAAAGAGATGCAAGCCACACACGCCGTCGTCGTCAGTTATGCCAATTCGGGAGATACACCCTTAGGCGAGTTGGATCGTGTGGTCGGTTATGGAGCTGTTGTTCTGGCAAAAGGGCAGGGAGAGAGCGATGTCTCGGCCCTCGATAGAAAAAGCGCGGGAAGTGCTCAATCGCCGCTAACGCACGACCAGAAGGATTACCTTCTCGGCCTTGCACGCAAGACGATTGACCGCTTCCTGAAGACGGACACCGCGCCTCTGGCTCGAAGCGATGAGCCCGCGTTTCAGACGAAACGCGGCGCTTTTGTCACGCTGAAAGACCGAGGACGCTTGCGTGGCTGCATCGGCCACATGATGGAAGACCGACCTTTTTGTCAAGTTGTCGCCGCGATGGCCGTGCAAGCCGCCTTCAACGATCGCCGCTTTCGTCCGGTAACCGAGGCCGAATGGAAGAATATCTCGATTGAAATCTCCGCTCTGACGCCCTATCAGAAAATTGACGGCCCGGACAAGATTGTGATTGGCCGAGACGGCGTTCTTCTGCGCAAGGGAGGGTATTCCGCTGTTTATCTGCCGCAGGTCGCGCCGGAACAAGGTTGGAATAGAGACGAGACACTCCAGCATCTGTGCGAGAAAGCGGGCCTCGCTGGCGATTGCTGGAAACAGGACGCCGAGCTCTACATCTTTCAGGCGGAAGTTTTCGGCGAAGGGGAATGATAGAGACGAAACACTCTGGAGCCTCTGCCACGCGCGACCTTCTGCCATTGCGGGTCTGGAGACCCACAACGGCGAGCATAGTGCGCTTTGACCTGGCGGGTGACACACCCGCCGCGGCGGGAAAAGAGGGTCGGGTGCCACGCGTTCAGGAGAATTATCGCCGCGGCACGCGTCTCGCGTGCTCGGCCAAACGGGTTGGCAAAGCGAAGTCGGTGTTCTGGCGCGAAGGGTGAGGGCACTCATTCGCGGCGAGCGAGGATTTGCAGGGAATTCCGGCCAGGCTCATGAACCTGGCTCGGCGGAAGAAGAGGACGAATAAGGGTGCTCATGCCTTAGTATGCGAATTATTCTCATCTTCATCGGATTTGCCTCGATTCTCGGCCAGGTCGTGCTCTTGCGCGAACTGGCCGTTGCTTTCTTTGGCAGCGAGCTTATCTATCTTCTGGCCATTGCCTTTTGGCTCATTTGGACGGGTCTGGGGGCGCTGATTGGCCGCGGTGTTATTGGCAAGAGCGGGCGCACACATGGGTGCGCCCCTACAAATTCTCTACTGATTTCCCTAACTGCGCTTGGGATCGTCGTGCCCTTTGAGGTAGTCTTCGCGCGCGCGGTTCGGCTCGTCTTTGCGGCCACACCGGGAGCCTTCATGCCTTTCGGACAACAGATCGCAGCAATGGCCCTGACTCTCGCACCCGCGGGAATTCTGCTCGGTTTTCTCTTCGTGCAGGCAGCCAGGCACCATGTCGCGCGTGGCGGGACTTTTGCTGCCGCCTATGGCTATGAATCCTTCGGAGGTGTTCTCGGCGGTTTGGCTTCCACTTTTCTACTCGCGGGACATCTGCCTGCCTTTCCCACGATTCTGCTTTGCAGCGCGATTACTTTTTGTGTCGCTCTTTTTCTTGCTTGGCACTTCACTTCTCTGCGAATTCTTTTCATTGTTGTCGCATCCGGATGTCTTGGCGTACTCATTCTTGGGAGCAATCACCTCGACCGTGCCACGCTTCGATGGCAATTTCCGGGTCTCCTGGACAGCCGAGACTCTCCCTATGGCCGCCTCACAATGACACAGCACGGCAGCCAAATCGCCTTGTTTGAGAACGGCGCGCTCTCGTTCGAGACGCAAGGAACCGCCGCCGAAGAAATCGCGCATCTTGCTCTTTTGCAGCATCCCGCGCCTGAGGAGGTCTTGCTTTTGGGTGGGGGTATCACGGGAATCCTGCAGGAGATTTTGAAACATAATCCCAGGCGAATTGATTATGTCGAATTGGATGCAGAAATTCTCAAGCTTGCGCGCGAACATCTTCCCCGAGAGATGTTGGAGCCCTTGAAAAGCCCAAAGGTTCATCTTGTTCTTTCGGACGGACGCAGATTTCTTCACGAGACACCTGAGCGCTATGATGTCATCTTGGTTGCCATGCCGGAACCGGCGTCAGGGCAAACGAATCGTTTCTACACGCGAGAATTTTTTGAAGCCTGTGCAGCCAAACTGCACAAGGGAGGGATTGTTGCCTTCCGACTTCCCTCTGCAGAACAATACTGGACGGCAGGGCTGGCGCGCCGCAACACGAGCATCTATCTCGCGCTGAAATCTGCCTTTGCCAATGTCGTCGTTCTTCCGGGGCCCGCGAATATCTTTCTTGCCTCGAACGAATTTCTTGCAAGAGAGCCCCAAATCTTTGCCGAGCGCTTCGAGGCTCGCAAGCTCGAAACAAGACTCGTCATCCCGCCCTACATTCGCTACCTCTATACGAATGATCGCTTTGAAGAAATCGAGCAAATTCTTCACCGCACGAACGCGCCGGTCAATTCGGATATGAGGCCGATTTGCTATCAGCTCACGCTCGTCGTTTGGCTCTCTCGTTTTTTCCGACCTATGGCGGATTTTCAAGCGGGGCTGGGCACTTGGATAGGATGGCTGTTGCTTCCGCTGGGAATCGCCTTCTGGATAGCAAGGCGAGGCAAATTCCTATCGAAACTTGCAGCGGTTTCCGTTGCAGGATTTGCAGGAATGGTAATGGAATTTGCGGTGCTGCTGCGCTTTCAGACCGCGAGTGGAATTCTCTTTCGAGATATTGGGTTTCTTCTGGCGGGATTTATGGCGGGGCTTGCGATTAGTCCATTTGTGGGACGATGGGCGGCAAAAGCGCCGCGAGGAGGCCGCTTGCTTCTTCTCTCCTTCGCCGTGGTGTGTGCGGCTTCCGTGCCGCTTTTCTATTGGGAGGGGATGCGCCACACGATGGTTGCCGTCATTTGGCTTTGCGCCGTGGGCTGTGGTGTGGGGGCGGTCTTCTGCTATGCCACAGAGAAAGTGGAGGGGAAAGGCGCAGCGCTCTATGCCGCCGATCTTTTCGGAGGCAGCTTGGGAGCTCTTTTGGGCAGTCTTCTCTTCTTGCCCTCCTTGGGGCTCATGGCTTCAGCCCTCTGGACTGCCGGGCTTGTTTTGCTGGCGATGCTGCTGCTTTAGTCGCCGCTTTAGTACTCTCTTCCGATATTGCTCCATTCCGCATCTTCCAGCCATCTCTGAGGTCGCTGCACAAATTCGATGATGCCCTCAAGAATCAGAAAGTGCTTCTTCTCCTCGTCCGCAATCTTCAGAAAGCTTTCCTTCTGACCCGGCTCTCTGACTTCGGCGGCCTTCTCTCCATAGAAATCCTCGCTCTTTTTCTCGATCTCTTGCGCCTTGCGGTACAGCGCGATTTGATCCGCGCTAACGGCAAGCTGCTCGCCTTTCTCTTTCATCTGAGCGAAGATATTCTTCACATCGCTGAGAATCGTCGTCGGGGGGACTTCCACTTTTCCTTTCTTCATTCGGCTGAAGATGCGGTAGTGTTTCACCTCTTCATCGGCGAGCATCGTGAAAATCCGCGCCAAGCCTTTGTCCCCGCATTTCTGAGCCAACTCGCGGTAGTAGGCTTCGCCATCCTTTTCCATCTGCATGGCAAAATCAAAAATATCCATTCTGAAAAATCTCCTCTACTTGTGGATTCGCACCTGAGCAAATAAGTCGAGTTGAGCAAGAGATCAAATGACAATGTAAGAAATGGCAGGTTACTTGTCAACACAAACTCCAAGAGCACCTATCCCGGTATCCCTGCCGTGCCGTCGTTTGTCTATCGTTTGCGAGTGAAGAAGCGTTGATTTTCCGGGCAAATGTGGGTATATTATCTTATATAGCAAGAAGATCGAGGAAGAAAGATGCCACTAACCGAAATTGAGCGATTCAGCGTCTCCTATCTGCAAATTCTCGATGAGAAAGGAAATGTAGATAAGGAGCTCGAACCCAAACTCAAGGAGAAAGAGCTCATTCAATTATATCGGGCGATGCTCTTGGGCAGGGAAGTGGATCAGCGTATGCTGAAGCTCCAGCGCCAAGGTCGCATCGGAACTTTCGGTCCCAGCACAGGCCAGGAAGCTGCCCATTGTGCCCCCGCCTTCGCTATGTCCGAGAAGGATTGGCTTATTGGTGCGTTCCGGGAAGTAGGAGCGCGGCTTGTGCGAGGCGAGCCTTTGATTCAACCTCTTCTATTTCACAACGGCTACGAGGAAGGCAATCGCCAACCCGAAGGAAAGCGCAACCTTCCCATCTCCATTATTGTCGCCTCTCAGGCTCTTCACGCTGTCGGGATTGCCTATGCCATGAAATATCGCGGCGAAACGGAATCGGCCGTCGTTACTTTCTTCGGAGATGGAGCCACATCACAGGGAGATTTCCATGAGGCGTTGAACTTCGCCGTCGTTTGGAAAGTGCCGGTGGTTTTCATTTGCCAAAACAATCAGTGGGCCATTTCCCTGCCGCGCAGAAAACAAACGAGCTCGAAGACTCTCGCGCAAAAGGCCATTGCGTATGCGATGCCGGGAATCCAAGTGGACGGCAACGATGCGCTGGCAATGTATCAAGCGACAAAGGAGGCACTCGACCGAGCCCACGCTGGCGAGGGCCCCACTTTCATCGAAGCCGTCACCTATCGCTTGATGATGCACACAACCGCAGATGATCCGAAGAAATATCGCACGGAAGAGGAAGTCGAGGCGTGGCAGAAGCGAGATCCGCTTGTCCGTTTCCGAATCTATCTCGAGAAGAAAGGCATTTGGGACGAGGAACGGCAGAAGAAAATGGAGGAGGACATCAAAAGCGAGATAGAAGCCGCTGTGAAGGAATTCGAATCGCTGGCCGATTTCAAACCCGACGCACCGTTTGACTTTGTCTTCGGAACGCGGCATGATGAAATCGAAGAGCAAAGGCAAGCCTTCTTGGAAGAGCTGCGAAAGGAGGCCCCGAATGCCTAAGATGACGATGGTTCAAGCAATCAGCTTCGCACTCGAGCAAGAAATGGCCAAGGACGAAAGCATCGTGGTCTTGGGGGAAGATGTCGGTGTGGACGAAGGCGTTTTTCGAGCGACGGCCGGTCTCTACAAGCGCTTTGGCGAGCATCGCGTCATGGACACGCCTTTGGCGGAATCGGCCATTCTGGGAACGGCGATCGGCATGGCGCTGGCGGGACTGAAACCCGTGGCGGAAATGCAATTTTCGGGTTTTTCTTACCTGATGATTGCACAGCTTGAAGGGCACGCTTCACGCTTCCGCTCACGCTCGCAGGGGCAGTGGACTTGTCCCTTGGTTGTCCGAATGCCGTATGGGGGAGGTGTTCGCGCTCTGGAACATCACTCCGAAAGCCGCGAAGCTCTCTATGGCCACTTGCCCGGAGTGAAAGTCGTGATTCCTTCCGGGCCGAGAAATGCGCGAGCGCTTCTTGTTGCCGCCATTCGCGATCCGGATCCGGTCGTCTTCATGGAGCCCAAGCGCTCGTATCGCGCCTTCCGAGAAGAAGTGCCGGAGCAAGAGGAAGTGATGGAGATCGGCAAGGCGCAGATTGTCCAAGAAGGAGTTGACCTCACTATGGTCGTTTGGGGTGCGATGGTGCCCTTTGTGCTTCAGGCTGCACGAGAAGTGCAAGAGAAACGAGGCGTCAAAATCGAAGTCATTGACCTTCTGACTATCTCGCCGATGGATGCGAACCTCATCGCCGCATCGGTGAAAAAGACCGGACGGTGTGTCGTGGTTCAAGAGGCGCCGAAGACCCTCAGTGTGGCGTCGGAAGTCATCGCTCAAATCAACGATAAGGCTCTTCTCTATCTTGAAGCGCCGGTCAAACGCGTCACGGGTTACGATGTCGTCACTCCCTATTTCGGGCGGGAGATGATGTATATTCCGAGTGTGGGTCGCATTCGCAGAGCGATGGAAGAAACGCTCGACTTTTAGGAGGCAACCATGTATGAATTCATACTCCCGGATTTGGGTGAAGGCATTCACGAAGGCGAGATTCTGAAATGGCATATTGCCGTCGGTGACACGATAAAGGAAGACGAGCCTCTCGTGGATGTCGAGACGGACAAAGCTGCGGTCACGATACCCTCTCCGAAAGCGGGGAAAGTCGTTTCGCTGAATGGCAAGATTGGGGATACGGTCTCTGTTGGCGATGTGGTTGCGGCATTTGCGATGGAAGGCGAGGAAATCGCGGCGCCCCCCAAAGCTGTGGCTGTGCCCAAAGTGGCTGTCCCGCCCGTTGCTGCGCCTCCTCCAAAAGTGCCCGTCCCACCCGCTGCGCCTATTCCTTCCAAAGGCCCGATTCCGGCGGCCCCCGCCACGCGCCGATTCGCTCGCGAGAACGGGATTGACATTCGTCTCGTGACTCCGACAGGCCCGGGAGGCCGTGTCACTCTCGATGATGTGAAGCGGTACATGCTCGAGACGACCAAGAAACCGCCCGCGATTGTCGAAGCGGTGAAAGAGCCCGCAGAGGAAAGACGCGCCGCCGCCGAATTTGCCGCTCACGCGGCCTCGGCAATTCCTTTTTTGGATATTGAACCGATGCCAGACTTCGAGCAGTGGGGACCGGTCGAGCGAGAACCGTTGCGCTCCATACGCCGCAAGGTCGCGCACCGAATGGTGACTTCGATGATTCTTGTTCCGCATGTCGCGCACGTGGACGAGGCGGATGTCACGCTCTTGGAGGAATTTCGGCAGAGAGAGAAATCGAGGCGAGCCGGTCAGCCCGGCGAGCGTCTGACGCTTCTCGCGTTCGTCATCAAAGCGGTTGCGGCGGGACTGAGAGCCGCGCCCGCCTTTAATGCCAGCCTCGATCCCTTCAAGGAGGAAATTGTTTACAAGAAATATTACCATATCGGCATTGCGACGGATACGGGTCGAGGGCTCATGGTTCCCGTGATTCATGACGCTGATCGCAAGAGTATCCTTCAAATTGCCGCCGCGATCGAAAATTTGGCAACTCGCGCTCGGGACGGCAAAATCGAAGTGGCCGAGCTTCGCGGCGGAACCTTCACGATTACGAATGTCGGCCCTCTGGGTGGAACAGCTTTGATACCGGCCATCAATTATCCCGAAGTCGCGATTCTGGGTATCGGGAAAGTCCAGGAAAAACCCGTCGTGCGCGAGGGACAAATCGTGATTCGGAAGATTTTGCCTTTGACGCTCGCTTTTGATCATCGTGTCGCCGATGGAGCCGATGCCGCGCGTTTTGTCAGCGAACTCGTGCGGCATCTTTCCGACCCGAACCTACTTCTCCTTGAGACATAGGCGTTGGCCAAGAGCGAAAGATATCATATTATCTTGGCGCAATTTCACGAAAGGTTGTCTCATTATCTTGCACTAGCCCGTACGCTCCTGCGTGCGGAACTGCGGGACGCGGGAGCGTCCCACCCAGTGATCAATATGGCTGAAGCAGGCAAACTTTTTCGGAAACAGACGAACGCTTGTAATGGCAATTGACTTCAACACGGAGATAGAAACATGGTGATGGGAAGTCTGCGGCAGAGGGCCGAGGTGGCAATCATTGGAGCCGGCCCCGGCGGTTATGTCGCGGCGATTCGCGCCGCTGATTTGGGCAAGGAAGTCGTTCTCATCGAGGAGCGCGACCGGCTGGGAGGTGTCTGCCTGATTGAGGGATGTATCCCCTCGAAAGTGCTCATCAATGTTGTTGAGCTTGCCCATGCCGCTCGCGAAGCCAAGAAAATGGGATTGACTTTCAAGGATGTGGAAATCGACCCAAAAGCCTTGCGAAATTGGGTTGATTCAGTTGTGGATGGACTCACCGGCGGAATTGACACACTACTCAAGCGCCGCAGTGTGGAAGTCATTCATGGGCGCGCTCGCTTCGAAAATAATCGAACTTTGGCGATTGAAGGAGCGGATGTCTCTGCCATCGAATTCCGTCATTGCATCATTGCGACAGGCTCTCGGATCAACGAACTCCCCGCCGCCTACAATTTGCCCGTTTGGTCATCGGCCGAAGCGCTGAAGCTGCCGGAAATCCCCGAGCGATTGGTTGTCGTGGGTGGCGGCTACATCGGTCTGGAGATGGGACTTGTCTATGCGGGCTTAGGCTCCAAAGTCACGATGGTCGAGTTTCACCCTCGATTGCTCCTCGGTGCCGACCTTGACCTTGTGGAAGTTGTGACGCGAAGCTGCGAGAAGCGGTTCGAAGCTCTTTGGATGGAATCCAGAGTGACAGGCATCGAGCAGACTTCCGAAGGTTTCTCTTTGAAAGTCGAACACAAAGGCGAGACCAAGAAGCTGGACTGCGACCAAGTATTGGTTGCCATCGGGCGAAAACCTAACACGGACAACATCGGCTTGGAGAAAACAAAAATCGTTCCGGATAAGAATGGCACAATCGCCGTCAGTCCAGAGGGAAAAACGGTTGAACCTCACATCTATGCCATCGGCGATGTGTCACCGGGCCCCATGCTCGCACACAAAGCCAGCCGCGAGGCGAAAGTCGTTGCCGAAGTCATTGCCGAGCA
>JAZDIW010000118.1:0-6236 GCA_043804575.1 bacterium | reverse complement strand
AGCTCTTGGGTATGCTCAAGCCGGGCATTACCGAGATCGACTTGGCGGCCGAAGTCCTCTATCGCCATCGCAAATATGGCGCATCCGGCGATAGCTTCGATGCGATTATTGCATCCGGTCCCAACAGTGCCTTGCCGCATGCCCATCCGACAAAGCGGAAGATTCGCAAAGGCGATTTCGTCACCTTTGACATTGGCTGCTTTTATGAAGGCTATTCCAGCGACCTCACTCGCACTTTTGTCATGGGCAAAGCCACGCCGAAGCAGAGAAAAGTATATCAGACGGTTCTCAAAGCCAACCAGAAAGCCATCCGCACCGCGAAAGCGGGAATGGACGGCTTTGATTTGGACAAGGTTGCGCGAGACCTCATCAAGAAAGCGGGCTACGGTCCGAAGTTTGGGCATGGCCTCGGCCACGGCCTGGGAATGGAGGTTCATGCTTTTCCGCGGTTGTCTCGCCTTGTCCACGCGAAGCTAAAGCCGAATATGGTGGTCACCATCGAGCCGGGGATCTATATTCCGCGATGGGGAGGAGTCCGCATTGAGGACGATGTCTGTATCAAGCGCGGCGGATGCGAAGTTCTAACTTCTTTTCCCAAGGAGCTAATCGAGCTTTGAAGGCGCGACATCTAATCCTTGCACTGCTGCTCTGTGTTGCGTCCGCGCACGCCGACCAATGGGCTCCGCGGGAGCTGCTGGTAAAACTGAGAGTCCCTCCGCGGCAAGTAAGCTTGGACGAGGTCTCGAATGTGGGCGTTGGGCGAATTGACTCGCTCGTGCGCGCCGATAGAGCAGAGTGCATGTTGCCATTCTCGCCATTTCGCGAGAGAATTGCCGGCGTTACGCAATATCTTCTTTTGCGCTTTCACGAAGAGATTGATATTGCAGCCGAGGCGAGCCTGCTCGAAAGTGAACCGAGCGTCGAATGGGCAAGTCCGAATCATCTCTTTCAAACGGATTTCATTCCGAATGACAGCGGATTCCCCGCGCAGTGGCAGCTTGCGAGAATTGAAGCGCCGGAAGCATGGGATATCTCGAAAGGCGACAGTTCCGTTCTAATCGGCATCATAGACACGGGCATAGATTACCTTCATCCCGACCTTGCTCCGAATCTTTGGCGCAATACCGGGGAAATCGCCGGCAATGGCATTGACGATGACGGCAACGGCTTCGTGGACGACACGATTGGCTGGGATTTTGTGGATGCGCCGTCGCTGCCCGCGGGGGGAGATGACTTGACTCGCGACGCTGATCCCATGGATGAAATGGGACATGGCACCTTTGTTGCCGGAGTGGCCTGCGCCGCGACGAACAACGAAATCGGCGTGGCGTCCATCGGATTTCGCTGTCGCCTCATGGCTCTTCGCGCGGGCAATCGCCGCGGATGGCTGGAGGAAGATGATGTAGCGGCCGCATTGCTCTACGCGATGGACAACGGTGCGCGCGTAGTGAACATGAGCTTTGGCGATGTGGCGGCTTCACCTCTGCTTCGAGAGACCGTGCGATTGGTACACGATGCGGGGGTTGTTCTGGTCGCGTCGGCCGGAAACAGCAATTCGAGCATCATCCATTATCCATCGGGCTACGGCGAAGTGATTGCCGTCGGCGCCTGCACTCAGAATGATCAGCGCGCTTCGTTCTCGAACTACGGCCCTTGGGTGGATGTCTTTGCGCCGGGAATAGGCTTCCTCTCCACCGAGCTCGGTGGGACGGTGGGCACTTGGGGAGGTCTGAACAACGGCACAAGCTACACGGCTCCTCTCGTGGCGGGGCTCGCGGGTCTGATTCTCAGTGCGAATACGCTGATTACACCGGAGCAAATGCTAAATCTGCTCCGTGAAACCGCCGACGACCTCTATCCGCCGGGCTGGGACAGTCTGACCGCGCATGGCCGCATCAACGCCCGACGCGCTCTCGAAAATGCGGCATTCACTTCGGGAGTCGTCGCTCAGATTATTTTCCCCGAAACGGATGACGGCTTCCATGCGCCTTTCGATGTCATCGGCACAGCCGCCGGGCCGGCTCTGCGGAGTTGGAGGCTGCTTTCAGGAATCGGAGAGAATCCTCCGGTGTGGCAAACGATTTCTCAAGGAAATTATCGCGTGGTCCAAGGGTTTCTTGGCACGCTGACCGTGCCGCAGGAAGATACCGTCATCGCGCTGCGCCTCGAGGCGGAAGCGACTGACGGAACGAAATCCATTGACCATGTTCATCTCTATGTGGACCACACACCGCCCGTCGTCTTGGAAATGACTTCGCAGACGATGTTGGACGCAGACCATTTCGGAGTGCTGCTGCGTCTCAAAACCGATGATATATGTTCGGCGGCTCTTCTTCTAAGAAAAATGCGAGGGGATTCCGTTCGTGAGGATTTCGGATATGTCTCGAATTCGCACGCCGTCTTTCTCTCGCAGTTGGACTACCCGAATATTTGGAACTATCGAGTTCTCTGCAAGAACCGAGCAGGTCTTGAGACCTGGACGGATGAAACCACACTTCGTGTGGATGAACCTCCCTTTGCCTCGAATACCTGGCCCAGTGAAATGACAAATCTTCCGAACGGTTACCTGCTTCCAAAGGCGACCGATTTTGACGGCGATGGCCGACCTGAGATTCTCATGAACCAGTTTAGAAATGGTTACTTCGATACTCTGCGTATCTTTGAATGGACGGGAAGCGGCTTTGTAGATGTCCATTATTCCTATGGTCTTATGATTCCGCAAGACATTGGCGACCATGATGGGGATGGACTCTTGGAATTCTTGGGGCGTGCCTATGATCGTACCTATCTTTTTGAGCAGCAAGCCGCTGGCCATTTTCCAGACACGCTCCTGTGGCTCGACTCGAGCGGATTTCGGGCATGTGCTCTGCTCGATGTTGATCCCGAGGACGAACAGACCGAGCTCTTGGCTTGGCGCGAATTCAACGGAAAGGCGCGTTATGGACTATTTCGGATGGAGCCTGGCCCGAATCCCGTTCTCATGGATACTCTCCCGAATCCGACGGAAGGCGGCAATTCCCTCGGACCACCCTATGCTCTTGTCGGGGATTTTGATGAAGATAGTTTGACGGATTTTCTTTATGGCGACTATGATGGCGATGTCATCTTCTGCGAATTGCAGCTCAACGGTCGCGTAACGGCGCCCTGGCACTTCCGCCTTCCCTATGGAGATGCCACGACCTGGCTGGCCGCGGCCGATGCCGATGGCGACGGACAGACGGAGTTCATCGCCGGCTGCTATTATATGGGGGAAGGGGCGACCGAGAGCCAAATTCGCGCGCGGCATTGGGAATATCTCATTTTTCATCTTGTGGGAAACGATTCTTTCGCTCCCGTGGACACGATCATGGTTTTGGGAGTGGAAGACCCCGGCGACTATGAGGCCACGGTTGCCGCCGGAGATATTGACGGTGATGGACGCGCCGAATTCCTGCTCTCCGCTTTTCCGGACCTCTATGTCATCAAATACAATCCGGCGACGCTTGACTATGCTCCTGCCGCCTACTTTGCTCCGAGTGAATGCAACGCGATTCTTCTGTCGGATTGGAACAATAATGGACTTAGTGAATTCTTCTTCAGTGACGGCCAAGGATGGCGGCGTGCCGAAACAGAGACTGCCGCAGGTGTGCGTCCAATGCCGCCTGTGGGTTTGGAAGGCGAACCTCTGGGTCCTCACGATGTTCTTCTCACTTGGCGCGAAGTGGCGGGTGCTGATTCGTATCGCGTGTGGAAAGGACAAACAGCCGATGAACTGACTCTTCTGATGCAGGTAACTCCGATAAGTGCTCTCATTTCGGATTTGCCGGAGAATGTCGAATACTTCTATGCGGTGACGACCGTTGACCATGACTTCCTGCAGCTGGAAAGCGCCTTTTCGTCATTCGTCAGAGTGACGGCCAACCAGGCACCGGCGGTGGAACATGAAGCGAGCTTCATTGCGCCGCACTTTGTCCGAGTGCAATTCTCCGAGGCGATGGGGCCTTCGATTCTGTGGCAGCGCTGCTACCGTCTCGACGACGGCCGCATGCCCGGTGTCATCACGACGGCACAGGGAGAGCAGGTTGCCTTCTTGAAATTTGACGAGGGTTTTGAGCCTCGACGCTATCGGATGACTCTCCTCGAGCTTCGCGATGCGCAGAATTCACTCTTGCCTCGGGATAGCGGTTGGGTGGAGTTCACGGTCTCGGAGGAGTCGCCCATTGGGCCTTATGTAGCTACCGTTCGAATCTTGAGTCCTACTTCGCTTGAACTCTCCTATTCCGAACCGATGAATGAATCGGTTTTGGATGTGGCAAATTATCAAATGACGCCCGTTGGGGATGTCATTTCGGTTGAACCTCTCAGCGCAGAGCGAAGCATGCTTCGTCTTCTCTTGGACGAGCGCTGGCCCATAGGAGCCGTGGGACGGAGCGTGGCGCTGCATGTGACGAATGTATTCAATGAAGATGGCGTGCCACTGGATTCTGTTAATGGCGTAGTTCTGATTGAGGCCGTTGCGCCCAATTTGGATGATGTCTATGTCTATCCGAATCCCTACAAAGGAGTCGGTGCCAATGGAACGAATTGCGTGATGTTTGCCGGACTGACCCGGAATTCCAAGATATATATTTTTTCTCTGCAGGGCAGGAAGCTCAGAACTCTCGAGGGTGTCAATTCGGCCGGAGGACTTTCCTGGTGTTTGGACACGGATGCCGGGGAGCAGGTCGCGTCCGGGATTTATCTCTATACCGTGACGGATGCGTCACAAACTCGTCGCGGAAAGCTCGCAGTTTTTCGGTGAGAGAATCAGAGCCCTTACTCATTGGCTTGACCGGCGGGCCCGGCGCGGGCAAATCCACCGTCGCGCAGATTCTGGCGTCGAAAGGTGCGGCGGTGATTTCCGGCGATGAACTCGGGCGAAGGGCTCTGCGCCGATTCCCTGAACTAAAAGAGGCTCTTCGACGCCGCTACGGCGATTCTCTATTTACGGCTCGTGGAGTGTTGAAGCGAAGGGCACTGGGCCAAATCGTTTTTAGGGACAAGAGAGAAGTCGCTTGGCTAAATCACCGAATGTTCCCAAAAATCTATGAGCTTCTCCGAGAGGACATCAAGCGTTTGGGTCGCACGCATTCGATTATCGTCGTTGATGCGGCCATGATTTTTGAATGGGGAATTGAGAAAGATTTCGACTTGGTGTGGGTGGTGATCGCACCGCAGGAACTTGCCGAGCGCCGCATGGTGCGCACGGATCGTCTCTCTTCCGAGGAGATTCGCCAGCGGCTCCGATTCCAAATTCCGCCCCATGAAAAGGCCCGTCGCGCACAGTCGGTTATCCGAAACAGCGGAAGCAGAAGGGAATTGCGACGAATTGTCGAGCGAGCCTGGACAGCGAATGTGTTGCCGCGGCTCGCGCAAAAAACGAGAGGGTAGCATTTCTATGAATCGTTTCAGGCGTCTTCTCAGCGTGCTCTTTCTCTGTGGCTTGAGCAATTTGTTTGCTCTGGCGGATAACACGACCTCCATTCCTCTATGGCAATATCTGAGTGTTCGATGGGCCCATTCGCCGGATGTCGCGCCGAACAGCGAAGATGTTCTCTTCATAACGAATATCACGGGCGTTCCCCAAGGCTGGGTGGTGAACAGAACGGGCGGCTGGCCGCAGCAAGTGACCTTTGACACGAATGGAGTCTCCTATGCCGTTTGGTCTCCGACAGAAATGAACAGGATTCTCGTCGCGGCGGATCGAGGAGGCAATGAGCGGGATCAACTCTACTTCGCAGATCCTCGAGGCGGGCCATGGGAGCGACTGACGAAAAACGATGATGCCATCTATCAATTCGGCGGTTGGACGCTCGACGGTCGAAGAATCTCGTATGCCTCCAACCAGCGCGATGCCTCGATTTTTGACATGTATGTGTTGGATGTCGAGACACGCAAGGCCCAAATGGTGCATCAGGGCGACGGCTTCTGGACGGCGGGAAATTGGTCGCCGGACGGCCGCCACTTGGCGATGTTGAAGCAACATTCCAATGCGAACAACGACCTCCTTCTGTACGATACATTGACGGCGCGGCTCAAACTCATGACGGCGCATGAGGGGGATGCTCTTTTCTCCATGCCCGAGTGGTTGCCGGATAGCAAGACCTTCTATCTCACTTCCAACCTGGGACGCCAGTTTGAGGGTCTGGCCATGATGGATGTGGATTCAGGCAAGCTCGTATGGATCGAAACACCGGAGTGGGATGTGGAGACGGTCG
>JAZDIW010000117.1:0-9149 GCA_043804575.1 bacterium | reverse complement strand
ACATTCCTCTTGAATCGTCGGTCCGCCGCGACGAGCAATCGCACCGGCAACACCCGCACCTAAAATCAAATCGTTATTGGCCGCATTGACAATCGCTTCCGTCGCTTGGTCAGTGATGTCGCCCTGAAGAATCTCCAGCTCGCCTTTGCCGCATTTCACGACTGTTCGCCCTTTTTTGAATTTCGGGCGGGTCACAGAACCGCCCCTACAAATCGCGGTCGGTTCTATTCTCCGGCAAGCTCTCGAAATTCCTTGTGCAGCCTCTCCCAGCCTTCTTGCAGCAGTTCCGATAGGACTTTCGTCTGTCCTACGATAGGCATGAAGTTCGTGTCGCCATTCCAGCGCGGCACGAGATGATAGTGCAAGTGATCCTGAATTCCCGCTCCGGCGACGCGGCCGAGATTCATTCCGAGATTGAAGCCATGAGGCTGCATGGTGCGCTCCAGAGCTTGAATCGCTGTCTGCAGAAGCTTATCCAATTCGAGCAACTCGTCGGGACGCAGGTCGCCAAACTGTCCCACATGGCGCATGGGGACAATCATCAGGTGACCGCTGTTGTAGGGATAGAGATTCATGACGGCGAAGGCAGCCCGACCGCGATGAACAATGAAGTTTTCGCGGTCTCGGTCTTCGCTGAGCATCCTGCAGAAAATACACTCTTTGCCTTCCACCGTCGTCCCACGCAAATATTCCATCCGCCAGGGAGCCCACAGAATATCCACTATTCCTCTTCCTTCTCCTCCGTGTGGGCGGCGATGAGTTTCTGCTGGATGTCCGGCGGCACCTCCTCATAGTGAGAAAAACTCTGCCGAGGAAAGCCGCGCCCTTGGGTCATCGAGCGCAGCGCCGTCGCATAACGGTAGAGTTCTTTCAGAGGCACCTTGGCCCGGATCACCTGCATATGCCCTTCGGATTCCATTCCTTGAATCTTGCCACGACGGCTGGAGAGATCTCCCATGATATCGCCCATATACTCCTCGGGCACGCGCACCTCCAAGTCATAGATGGGCTCCAGGATCACGGGCTGGCTCTTTTTGAAGGCGCTGCGGAAACCGAGCGAACCCGCAATCTTGAACGCCAATTCCGATGAATCCACCTCATGGAATTTTCCGTCATAGAGCGTCACCTTGCAGTCCACAACGGGATAGCCCGCGACGACACCCTTCGTCAACGCGTCTTGGATGCCTTTGTCCACGGCAGGAACATACTTCGAGGGGATGGCGCCCCCGAAGATCTCATTGACGAATTCGTAGCCTTCCCCGCGTGCTTTGGGTTCGAGCTTCACATTGACGACTCCAAACTGACCTCGGCCACCGGTTTGTTTTTTGTGTTTTCCCTCCGCCTCCGCTTTGCCACGAATCGTTTCGCGATAGGGAATTTTAGGCTCCACGAGATCTACTTCCACGCCGGATCTCTCTTTCAACTTGTCCACCAAGACGGTGATGTGCAGGTCCCCTTGTCCCGCCAAGACAATCTGGCCGAGCGCCGCATCCATGCGAAGAGTAAAACTCGGATCTTCCGCCAGCAGACTATGAAATCCCCCCGAAATCTTTTCTTCATCCCCTTTGGCCTTCGGGACAATCCCGGTTTCCAAAACCGGATCAGGAAATTCGATGGGCGGGAAGCGGAAGGGATCGCGTGCATCGCACAGCGTATCGCCTGTGCGCGTGTTCCTCAGCTTAACCGTCGCGCCGATTTCTCCGGCAATCAGCTTGTCCGCCTGAGTCCGGTTCCTGCCGCTCATCCAAAAGATTTGACCGATTTTCTCCGTGCTGTTCGTGTTGGGATTGCGCAATTCCATGCCCGAGGTTACCGTGCCCGAAAAAACTCGGAAGAAGGAAAGTTCTCCCAAATGAGCCTCGGAAATCGTCTTGAATACCAGAGCGGCCACCGGTCCATCTTCCGACGGCGCCCGTGTCAAGGCCTTGCCATCCATCGGCGAGTCTCCACTGACAGGCGGCCGGTGCATCGGCGCCGGGCCATACTGCACAAGAAAATCGAGAAGGCGGCTGACCCCCATGTTGGTATTCGCCGCCCCGCAGAGAATCGGAAAAATCCTGCCGCTGCGAATACCCATTCGCAATCCCTTGTCGAATTGCTCGGATGTCAAATCCCCTTTGTCGAAGAAGGCTTCTATCAGTTCATCATCGGCCTCGGCGGCGAGTTCCACAAGTTTGGCTCGCAGCTCTTGCGCCCGAGCTTTGGCATCGCCCTCGAGCTCCTGCGTCTCGAATTTGCCCGAACCGTCTCGCGCAAATTTCAACTTCTTCATCAGCAATACATCGGCAACGGATTCAAATCCTTCCCCCGTCTCGATGGGAAACTGCACCGGAGACGCCCGGTCGCCAAAGCGCTCCTGCACATCCGCAAGGATACGATTCCAATTGACATGCTCTCGATTCAGCTTGGAGACAAAGAACAGGCGAGGCAGTTCCTGCTTCTTGACCATACTCCATATGCGGTCGGTCCCCACATCGGCCCCGGACGAAGCGTTGATGGAAAAAAGCGCCAGATCAACGACGCGCAGACTGCTGACAACCTCGCCGACGAAATCGAAGGATCCCGGAGTGTCCAGAAGGGTGATGGGATGATCCTTCCAATGTCCCCTCAGAACACTCGCTTGAATCGAGATTTTGCGTTCGATTTCTGCTTTCGTATAATCCGACAGGGTCGTGCCGTCGTCCACCGTCCCGAGGCGTGTCGTCTCTCCCATGGAGAAGAGCATCGCCTCGGTTAGGGTGGTCTTTCCCGCATCCCCGTGGCCGAAGATTCCAAGATTGCGAATTCGTTCCATCACATGCGCCGCCAAGACAAACCTCCAAGCGAAAATGAGTAAAAATTGCCTCGTCTATGGAAAAATATCATGGATAATTTGAATTTTTAATATACTCATATCCCCTCTAAGAGTCAAGCCCCTATCTTCTTTCCTTCATCTGCCCGATTACCTTCCGAATTTCCTTCGCCCCTGCAAAAAGTCTCTTGCGTTTCTCGCCTTTTGCCACCAAACCTGAAACCGTGCACAGAGCCGCGCGCAGTCCCAAGAGAACCTGCCCCATGAAGCGCCAAAGCGCATAGGGCAGGCCCGAACGATGCACGGACCAGAAATAATCCATTCCCGTCAAACGATAGCCAAGAACCGGCATCGGCGGCAAGCGGAAGTGCCGCATACCGCTGGACTGACTCTCGTAATGGACGACTCGCGCTTGGGACTCCAGCCACACTTCCCAGCCGCTTCGGCGCAAACGATAGCAGAATTCCATCTCCTCATGATAAAGAAAGAATTCCCCACAGAATCCGCCGACTTTACGAAACGCGTCCGTGCGCACGAGCATGCAAGCTCCTGCCACGGAGTCCACCTGCCTTGCCTGGCTGTCGGTGCGATAGCTTCCTCGCCAAAGCTGTGGAAAAATCTTCGAAAATGCAGAAGCCAGCGCACGGATACGAAACAGACCCTTCAATTCCGGCAAGAAATTCCAAAATTCGCGCCAAAGGGAAGGGAAAGCAAAACTTGAGGGGAGGGAATGGCCACTGTGCGAGATAAGTTGTGCGCCTACGACCGCTGCCTTGGGATGTGCGGATAAGCTCCTGCGCAACTTCGCGATTGCCCCCTCGGTGATGATCGTGTCCGGATTCAGAAAAAGGACTTCGGCGCAGTTCAGCTCCTGCATCGCGCGATTGTTCGCTTGTGCAAAGCCGAGATTCTCCGGCAGAGCCAAA
The DNA here is from genome assembly GCA_043804575.1 of bacterium. Lineage (GTDB taxonomy): Bacteria > Electryoneota > RPQS01 > RPQS01 > DYHQ01 > JAZDIW01. The sequence goes on along the minus strand of JAZDIW010000117.1, from coordinate 5,432 downwards.
AGACGCACCTCGGGGAATTCGCTTTGGAGCATGGGAACGCTGCCGTCGGTGGAGGCATTGTCAACGACGACGATGTCCAAGGGCCCCTCGCCAGCCCGTTGCCTTAAGGCCGCGAGGCATCGCCGCAGAAAATCGCGAGTATTGTAGGAAACGATAACGACGCTCAGAGAGGACGAATTGGTCATGCAGTGATAGAGGCTCTTAGTGCGTGGCACCCTTCAATTTCTCCGTGCGGTCGTGGACGCTGAGGCTCTCGATAATCTGCTCGAGATCCCCGGCCAGCACATCATCGAGCCGATGAAGGGTGAGATTGATTCGATGGTCGGTTACACGATTCTGAGGAAAGTTGTAGGTGCGAATCTTCTCGCTCCGGTCGCCGCTGCGAACCTGAGCACGCCGCGTCGCCGCAACCTTGGCCGCCTCATTCTCCCGTGCTTGGGCAAGCAGCCGGGCTTGAAGCAGTTTCATGGCCTTCGCCTTATTCTTGTATTGCGAACGCTCATCCTGGCAACTCACGGTCATCCTCGTGGGCAGGTGGGTTATCCGCACCGCTGAATCGGTCGTATTCACATATTGCCCTCCGGCACCTTGCGCGCGAAAGACTTCCACTCGCAAATCGTCCGGTTCAATATGTACTTCAACTTCCTCGGCCTCCGGCAGCACGGCCACCGTCGCCGCGGAAGTATGAATGCGCCCCTGGCTTTCGGTCACGGGAATCCGTTGCACACGGTGTACTCCGCTCTCCCACTTCAGCTTGCCATACGCTTTCGACCCCGAGACGAGAAGCACGACTTCCTTGAAACCTCCGGCTTCGCTGGGGCTTGTCGTGAGATATTCCTGCTTCCATTTGCGTCGCTCAATGAAACGGCTGTACATCCGCAGTAGATCCGCGGCGAAAAGAGCCGCCTCCTCTCCGCCCGTTCCCGCTCGAATTTCGAGAATCGCATTCCGGTCATCATCGGGATCTTGAGGCAACAGCAAGCTTTTGATTTCATCCTCAAGCTCGGCGATACGCGAGTGCAGTTCCAGCAGCTCCTGATGAGCGAGCTCGCGCAGCTCCTCGTCCGAGTCCTTCAGCATCGCCGTGGCATCTTCCGCACGCCTCTGCAAATCGAGAAGCCGCCGATACATCTCCGCGATGGGCTTGAGTTCCTTCATTTCCTTCAGAAGAGATGTCGCCATCGCGGGATTCCGAGCCACTTCCGTCGTTGCAAGCCGCCGTTCCAGCTCTTCGAAGCGCGCCTGTATTTCTTGAAGCTTGGCTATCATGATTCTTTGCTTTCAACTTCCAAAGGATGTCGGGAATCCCAAAAAGGGAGGGACGGCGCAGGCGAACCTACCGGTAACATTATCGTCCGCTGTCGGGATGGTCGAAACTGAGATTTGCCGATGCGCTATTTCGGCGTCTCAGGTGATTGACAGACCCTCTGCTTTGGGAAGTCCAACAGGAATTTCGTTCCTTCTCCGAGGCGACTCTCGACACTCCACTTGACGCCATACTTCTCCAGAAGTTCCCGCGAGGTGAAGAGTCCCAATCCCAGCCCCGTCTCTTCACGCTCGTTCCTGCTCGAGTGCAAGCGGACATAGGGCTTGAATATGTCCTCCATGAACTGCTGTGGAATCCCAATTCCATGGTCTTCGACCTCCAGCCAAATGGTCTGTGCCTTTTGGCCGGTGCGAATGACAAGCTCTGGATTCGTCGCATTCGCCATGGCATTCATCGCGTTGCGCACCAGATTGACAAAACTATGGCTGAAATCGCTGTAGATTCCGTAGAATGCAGGCAAATTCGCGTCAAGTTCTGTTTTGCAGACGACTCGGCTGCGCAGCAAGGGATCCGAGCCCATCATGAGCTGTAACTCCTCCCGAATCAAGGCATTTAAATCGAAGCTCGACTTATCTCGAATGAGATCCCGCTGCGAAACCCTGAGCAAATTGGCGAAATCGGCGTGGAGCCGCCGGCATTGCACCTCGAGTACCTCCAAATCTTTCAAATGGCGATTATCTCGCCGCAGAAGTTCGAGTAGGGCCAACAGAGAAGTCATTTTGTTGTTTACATTATGTACAAATCCCTGCAATGCCGCCCCCAATTGCGCCTGTCGCAGATACGGCCGGAATTTCGACTCCAAATGCTTCACAAACTCTGTCAAAGCAAAAGCTTGGGTCAGAAGCGCTACGATGAGGTTCGCATCCGATGCCAGGAAGGTTTCCCTCGGAAGCATGAGAAGCCGTGGGCTCTCGGGAAGACCCTCCGGCACGGAAGCCGGGTCCGCCAAATAGAGCGCAGACTGCTTGCCGGACCAATTTATGACCTCTCTTGTCATAATATTGTTGCCGTCCAGGATTGTAAGTGTGTACTCGTCTGTCTCAGACCAGCCATCTTGCTCCTCGACCGTCCATCGGTTTCCGTCCAACGTGGAGAAATGGGCGACAAGGTCCGGCGAGGGTCTGATCAACAGGATGCGTCTTATCCCGCCGATTTTCGGCGAGTTTATGGATTTCAGCTTGCGCTTGGGCGTCATTTTCGTTATGAATATAGCGATTTTTTGCCCTGATTTCAAGAGCAGGTGTGGCCGCGCAAGCCCAGAGAAAGCAGGCTTGTATGCAACCGATTGCAGGCAGGATAGTTGACCACCCAGAAAATTTGCTTGCAATTGTGATTTTTCAGCATTATATTTTGAGCGAACCTGGAGCGGGTTTCTCTTCTTCGAGATGTTCTTTTCCTCTGGCGACCTGGTTCGAGGCTTTTTTGAAAAAAACTCTTGCATTCCTGAGGAATATTTATTATCTTTGGGCTGCAAGGATAGCGACCCACGAAAGTTCGTGGGCAGAAAAGTTTTGAACCTAAGTAGAGGGGTTAAGAATGTCGCGGAGAGGCATCTTTCTACTTGTTTTTGTGCTATTTGTTGCTTTGTTCAGTGCCGGATGGGCGCTAACATCGCAGGCATTAGCGATTGATACGGCACAGGCGGTGGAGACGGGTCCGCAGATTTCGCAGTCCGGAATTTCGGCCATTGATCCCGTACCGCCTCCGCCACCCCCGAAGCGGTAACCGCGTGGTCTGCCGGGCCGCTTGCACGAGGGTGGTTGAAAAATCAATACAGGCTCTCGTATGGCGGCTCGAACATTGGTCATCTCGATGGCGGCAGCTATTCTCGCCGTCGTCTATGTTGGTGATTCTCTCGGAATCTATCCTGTAGAGACGCTGATTAATTTTGCGCTCTACGGGTTTTTATTGCTCCTGTCGATTCTCGCGCTTCAGCGTGAGCGGTTCTTCAGGGGCATTTTTTGTCAGATGTCCTTTCTCTTCGGTGGCATCAGTCTCATCGTTGCTCTTAGAATCTTCTCCGCACTTCTTCCTACCGGCCTTCAATCCGACATCTATGTCTATTCCACGATGCTGCTGCCGCTCCTCTTTGCCTGGACGGTGGTCTATGTCCTCTATGCCTACATTTTCTCCGACTGGTCAAGACTCCACCGAATGCTGCTGACACTTCTGACCATTCTACCCGTCTGGCTGATTGCATTCTTTCCATACTATCTTGACCCGAGAGCTTTGGCCCTGGCTCCGCAGGCCAGCAATCCATCTCATTACTATCATCCCTTGTATGATCGTGCCATCTATGTCTATCTTCTGTCTCTTTCAGCTATCACCACATTCTTCATGATAAAGCTCCGCTCTGATCGTACGATTGGCGTTTATGTTGATACCTTGATGTTTTGGTTTAGTTTGCTTATTATTTTCGAGATACTCTATAATTTCAGCCGTGTGACCAGCTCTTCCATCTTTTCCATCTCGCAATATGCGGCCACGGGCACGCTGATCATGATGGCAGGGACTCTCATCTTGCGCTTGCGTTTCCTGTCCCAAGCTGCTGGAATGCTCTATGAATCCCAAATTGTTTCTCCTGAGCCATTTGTTGGCCGTCGCGCTGGTTTTTTTGATCGCTTTATTCGTGGGAATTTCTTTGATTCGGAGGCGATTGCGAAGCGGCTATACCTTGAAAACCCCAAAGGCCGAATCCAACCCAAATTCGCCACAGGAAAAGCCGCGGGAGTAGGCGCACTGCACCGCAGTCTGCACTCCGCTCAAGAACAAAGAGAGACTCGAAGGATCGTTGATGACAAATTCTCATAATCGAGGGGATAGAACGATGTCAACCACGGAGAACGACAGCCGGTACGCCTATGATACCCTGATCACTCGAAGCCGGGCCATGCAGGGATTGGTGGACAAGATTCGAAAATGCGCCGCCTCCAGCGCCTCGATCTTCGTCACGGGGGAAACCGGAACAGGGAAATCCTTGGTCGCCAAGGTGATTCACTACAACAGCTCGCGCAAGGATAAGCCGTTCGTGGCGATCAACTGTGCGGCATTGACTCCCGACCAAGTGGATTATGTCTTTTATGGAGACGATTTCTACAGTCGGCCCGGCAAATTTGAAGAAGCCGCGGGGGGAACCGTTTTTCTCGAAGAAGTCGGTCAGCTCACTCCGATCGCACAATACAAGCTGCTCCAAATTCTCGAGGAAGGCTATATCGAACGGCGGCCGGGAGGTCGGCGGATTCCCACCGACTTTCGCCTGATCTCGTCCTCCTCCGATTTGGTGGAGAATCTCGAGAGATCCAACTTTCAGCACGACCTTTACTTTCGTCTGAGTTCCCTGCCCATCACCGTCCCATCGCTGCAGGAGCGAGTCGAGGATATTCCGTTCTTGGCCAGTCTCTTCCTCGAGGAATTCTGCGAGCATGAGAAGATCTCCAAGCCGGCGATTCCTTTCCATTACATTGAGCTGCTGATGCAAGTGGCTTGGCAGGGAAATGCACGGCAGTTGCGCAATCATGTCGAGAGTGTCATGGTGCTGGCGGATGGGGAATTTGACCCCGAAATCATCCATTCGCAATTCCATGTCGAGCGTGTGGGGGATCCCGCGAGCTTCCTCAAAGGCCTCTACGACAAGATCTTCCGCGGTGAACGCGTGAACATTGACGCGGTCCTGGGGGAAATCGAATACGCGCTGGTGAAGAAGTCCCTCGAGGTGGCGGACGGAAATCAGTCTCGTGCGGCTCGGATTGTGGGACTAAATGAGCAGAAGATTCGCCGTGTCATGACCAAACACGGCTTGAAACTCAAGCGGCAGAAGAGAAAAGGATAATCGTTTACGACATCGTTTCGCCTTTCGGTTCTTGGCCCCGGCATAAAAGCCGGGGCTTTTTGTTTCCGCGAAATCTGCCTGGCTTAGAGAATCCTCTTACCATAATTAAAAAGAGCGACCTTTCCGTCGCTCGTTTATGTGCGATTCTTCGTAAAGACTCACGACTTCTCGCTCGATTGGCATCAGCCTGCGAACATGCTGTTCTCTCCTACGGGCTGTGGGGCTATCTCTTCGGCTCCAGAAAAGCCACGGGTAGAATCATCTCCTCGAGCGAGA
>JAZDIW010000116.1:0-4665 GCA_043804575.1 bacterium | reverse complement strand
AATTGGAAGGAAGTGGGCGGTCCCGACATCGCTTGCCATCCCTATATGCCGCTTCCCGGCGAAGGCGGCTGGGAAGTCTGCATGAACTATTTCGGGCTTCTCGATACCGTCAGTGCCGTCATTTGCTCGACGCAAGCGGATTTGATCAAGAAAGCGGAGGCGGATCCGGGAGCCTTGGCTCTTTTGTCCGTGCCTGTTGCCAAGACAAACCTGCGCAAGCTCTGGTGGCGAACGGGCACGATTGAAATCCCTCCCAATATCAAGACCATCGTGGACGAGCCTCGTTATCCCTTCAAGATCATCATCACCTACATCACCAATCGCCAAAAGCAAGATGTGGCGGCCGGTTTTCTCACCTTCATTGTCTCCAATGCGGGCCAGAGGGTCGTCGCGGACGAGGGGTATCGCCCGGCAACTATTCCGGTGCGCATCGTCGAAATGTTCTAAGATAGATTTTCAAGAGTGCGAGAAAGCGGAACTTCACACTATAATAGGGTGGGAGTTTCGCTTGCTTTCTCTCGGAAACGATAAACCTATAGAATGAAATAAAACATAAACCATAGGGAGAGCAATCATGGAATTTTTCGTTTTTGCGGTAATCATTATTCTGGGGACAGCAGTTGCTTCGATGTCTGTCCCACACATGCGAAACCTTATCCTTGCGGTCGGAGGAGTGCTGCTGGTACTTCTATTGGCCGCTACCGGGCTCGTCGTGGTACCCGCGGGCCATGTGGGAGTCGTGGATGTCTTTGGGCGCGTTCAGGCGACATCGCTGAACGCCGGCATGCAGGCTAAGCTGCCATGGGCACGCGTGATTATGATGAATATCCAGCTTGCGGAACTCAAAGAGCACGCTGAGGTCCCAGCCAAAAACGGGCTGAATCTGGGGATGGATATTTCCGTTTGGTACCGACTTAATGGCGCTACCGCTCCGCGAGTCTATCGCGAGCTTTCGGTTACTTATGCGAACACGGTCGTTGCACCCCTTATGCGTTCCGAGCTGCGTGCCGTGACGGCGATGCACGAACCGATGTTCCTCTATACTTCCGACCGAACGCTTATCGCCAATACCATCATGGAATCGGCGGCACCTGTTCTGATGGAAAAAGGTGTTATTCTGGAAAAGGTGCTCTTGCGTGAAGTTACTCCACCCGATGAAGTACGCAAAGCCATCGAACAGGTGACCGCCGCCGAAAACGAAGCTCGGCGCATGGAATTTGTCATCGCTAAAGAGACGCAGGAAGCCGAGCGCAAGCGCATCGAAGCCAAAGGCATCTCCGATTTTCAGCGCATCGTCATGAAGGACATCACGGAAGGCCTTCTGCGCTGGAAAGGTATCGAAGCGACGGCTGAGCTTGCCAAATCTTCCAATGCGAAGGTTGTTATCATCGGGTCGGGCAAGGATGGGTTACCGATTATCTTAAACCCATAGGAATTGTTTGGGGCAAAACCAAAAGGAGAAGTTATCGATGTTGCGGATAGCATTTGTAGCGATTTTGGTGAGCACGGCAGGATATTTGGCTGCTCAGCCAATAGGTTTCGTGGATACCGTGGGGACAACTTATACAAGCCGTCAACACAGCGGAGAAGTGGGACGCATGATCGCTCTGGATGCTTTAGGTGCTGTCCATGTCGCGTGGATGAACGCTCTGGATGATCATGTTCCACCTACCGCTCGGCATGTCTATTACAATTGGCGCTCACCGCAGGAAGAATGGATTATGCCCGGCGGCTCCCCCGTTGACGCGTGCTCTCGCGCCGGTTACGCGAGTCTGGCGGTCCAGCCTGAAGGGCGCGGAGTCGTCGCCTACCACGGCACCTGCGCGGGAGGAGAAGTCCGAGCCCATGTCTGTGTGGATTATCTTCCGGGAGCGGGCGTTTTCGAATGCTTCGAGTTCCCCCAGCAGCCTTATATGATGATTGAGCCTCATGTCGCCTGCGGCATTCACGGCCGCATGCACGCAGTCTTCACGGATATGACGATGGAAGCGGACTCCTTTGGCATTTGGTATTCGTCGGCCACTCACGATACCGTCACAGGCAACTTCGAGGGCACACCCGCCCTGCGCGTGGGAGCGCAGCTCTTGACATCCCACAATGTGACCTGCTCGCGGCACAGCCATCGAGTCGCCATCGCCTGGAGCGCTCTGCGGCCCGACTATGAAGGTGTTTATCATCAGTACAACAATGACATCTTCCTGATGATTTCGGAAGACGGCGGCGAGACTTGGAGCAGTGTTACCAATGTCACTTCTTTTTACCCACCCGACCTGAATCTGCTGCCCGATACTCTTCGCGCCGACCAGGACACCTTGCGCTCGTTTAATGACTGCGCGCTTCTTTTCGACGAAAACGACTACCTGCACATCGCCTTCACCACCATCGGCTACTGGGCCATCGAGGGTGCAACATCGGTCACGGCCGGCATGATTTGGCATTGGAGTGAAGAGACGGGCGTTTTCTCGCCGCTGGCTGACGGATGGGAAGAAATCGACGAAATGCTTCCCAGCAGCCTTGATCATTTGGTGCAGAAACCTTCTCTCGGCATAGATACTTTGAGTGGATTTCTCTATTGCACTTACATGCGCACAAATCCGGAGGATATTTCCCCAAGCGGGTATGCCTGTGCGGACATTTGGGCCGCGGTTTCCACCAACGGCGGTATGGCGTGGGCCGAAGGAACAAACCTCACGCGAACCGTGGGGGATGGTTCCGTCTCGGCTCACGAATGCGACGCATCCCTGGCCGAAATCGTGGACGGGAGGTTGCATATTTTCTATGAGACAGACCTCGGCGGCTCGCCGAGCCTAAATCCGATGATTTATCAGGAAATTGAGGTCGCCGATATTCCTGCGACGCCGACGATTCCTTGGCGGCCTCTTCATGTGGACTATTCTCACGCGCCGGCGGCGTTTTCCGCAGCGCCGGTCGGATTTCGTCTCTTGCCGAGCTATCCGAATCCTTTCAATTCCGTGACCGTGATTCCGTTTGAGTTGGAGACTCCTACGAAAGTCTCGCTGGTTATCTATGACATTTTGGGACGGGAAATCACCTCGCTGATAAGGGACGCGAAGCTCTCGCAGGGCATCCATCGCGTCTCATGGTCGGCACCATCACAGGCCAGCGGCGTTTTCTTTGCACACCTTAAGGCAAATGGAAAGCAAGCCGTGCAGCGCTTGGTGGTCGTGAGATAGAAAAGAATGAGACCGATTGCTCTGCCATTTGGGCGTGCAACGATGACGCTCGAAGTGCCCGACGATGCCGTGATTCTGCAGGCTCGCGCGGCCCCTGCAGTGGGAAATCTCACAAGCGAAATCTCCAACGCTCTCGCCAATCCCATTGGCTCGCCATCCCTGCGAGAAATCGCGAAAGGCAAAGCAAGCGCCGTAATTGTTCTTTCCGATTTCACGCGGCCTGTTCCCCACAAGATTCTGCTTCCGACCCTCTTGGATGAGCTCTCACGCGCGGGTGTTTCTCGGAGTCGCACAACTCTTCTCTTCGCTTGCGGCCTACACCGACCGATGAAGGAAGAAGAAGTCGTCGAGAATGTCGGGCGCGAAATCGCAGATGCATATCGAATTGTCAATCACAATGCAGCAGATGAAGGCTCTTTGGCATATTTGGGCATTCTCGATGGCCAGATCCCTCTTTGGATTTCGCGCCACTTTCTCCAAGCGGATTTGCGAATTCTCACGGGACTTATCGAGCCACATCTCATGGCGGGTTTTTCGGGGGGCTGCAAAGTGATGGCGCCGGGCATCGCGGGCGATGAGACAATCAAAGAATTGCACAGCCCGCAGTTTCTCGAAGACCCTCGTTGCCGCGAAGGGGAACTCGAAGAAAATCCGCTGCAGAAGGTCATTCGAGAAATCGGGCAAAAAGCTCGCGCCGATTTTCTTCTGAATGTGACTCTGAATGAAAACAGGCAAATCACAGGTGTTTTCACCGGGCATCCCATGAAAGCCCATGATGCCGGTGTGGCTTTTTGTCGGCAATGCCAGCAGGTTGAATGCGAAGTGGCGGATGTTGTCGTCATGACCTCGGCCGGATGGCCACTCGACGCCACATTCTATCAGGCAATCAAGGGACTGACTGCGGCTCTGCCCGCACTAAAAACGGGGGGAACTCTGCTTCTTGTTTCCGAATGCTCCGAAGGATTGGGAAGCGCGCCATTTCGAGAGGAGTTAGCCGGTGTCCAAGACGCCGCGGAATATGTGCGACGAATCACTTGCCGCTATGAGGTGAAAATTGACCAATGGCAAATTGAGGAGCTTTGCAGAGTACTCCTTCGAGGAAAAGTCGTGGTCTATTCGCCGAGATTACTCGAGGAATATGCGGGGACGCTATTTGAGATCACAGACAATTTGACAGATGCCTTTAATGCGATGCTTTCAAAGGCACCAAATGGCAGGGTGGCCGTCATTCCACAGGGACCTTATGTTCTGCTGCGAGGCCGAAGCACTACGATTAGCTGATACAGGAGTGATTGCTAAAAAAAAGAGCCGCATGGCAGAAGCCATGCGGTTCAGACTGCTGACAAACCCCGTTGTTTGGGCGGGGTTTGTTTTTGGAGGAATAGAATTGATCGTGGATGTTGCGGCGGTGGCGGGCTTAGTGGAGAGGGAGTGTCAGGGACTCGGGGAAGGACAGCCGCGCGAAAAAGAG
>JAZDIW010000115.1:0-8299 GCA_043804575.1 bacterium | reverse complement strand
CGAAATTGGGGCCGGATGTGCCCGTCTTTGTGCTATCGAGATTTCCGCCGAGAATCATCTCCTCGGGAAACATCTGCCACGAAGACCAGGTATCGGGAAACGAGACATGGAAGTGTTGCTGCACGAGTTGCCGTATGCTCGAATTGAACGCTTTCCATTGCAATGAGTCTTCACGGTCTCCTCCCATTTGCGAAAGATTCATCGGCAGGAGCGCGGGAAAAGTGGAGAAGACCTCGCGCTGCAATAGCCCCGAAACGACACCCGCGGCAACTTTTTCCTTCGGATCTTCGAGAAGCGTCAGCCGGACTTCACCCGCTTTCAATCCTTCGGAAAAGTCCGACGGAACGATGAGAGCAACGCTGTTCTTGCCCGCCGCTACGCGCTGCCGGGCTCGCGCGCTGTCCAGTGCAAGCGTATCACCGCGCAAGCGTTCGACAATGACAATCTCATCGAGTTTGTCCAGAGCGTCGAGCAATCGGCGTCCCGCGGGGCCCGAATCTTCGTTGACCGCAAGCACATAGAATTCATGGAGGCCGCCTCCGCCCATCCCCCCAAAGACAATGCCAAAGACCAAAATCATCACCATCGGGACGACGAGCGAAAGCCCGATGGCCACCGGATCCGTCAGGAAAGACCGAAAGTCCTTGCGAACCAAAATGAGAAGTCGCCGAATCAATCGCGCAGCTCCCTGCCGGTGAGTTGAAGAAAGAGCGTCTCGAGATTCGGTCCGATCAGTTCCATCCGGTCGTAGGGAATGCCGCTATTTTCGACCGCAGTCACGAGCGCGCCGAGAGACTGCGCACCCCTCGGCGTGAAGTCAAAATGACTTTCTCCACAGATGCACTCAACTTGTGGAATCTCGGGACATTTCTCAACGGGCACGGCGCTATGGACGCGAAGGCTTCGCGGTAGCTCGATGCGTGCGAGAAGTTCGGAAAGAGTCCCCTCCGCAATCAGCTTTCCATGATCAATGATCCCGATTCGCTGGCAGAGCCGCTCCGCTTCTTCCATGTAATGCGTCGTATAAATGAGCGTCTTGCCCGCTTTGTGCAAATCTCCTAAAAGAGCAAAGATTCGCGCACGCGACTGCGGATCCACGCCCACCGTCGGCTCATCGAGAAGCAGAATCTCCGGGTCATGAAGCAGGCCGATGGCGAGATTCAACCGGCGCTTCATACCGGTCGAAAAGGTGCTTACCCGACTTTTCTGTCGTGTTTCAAGGCCTACGGCTTTGAGCACGGCCTCTATTCGCTCGGACAGCGCCGCCCCTTTCAGACCATTGAGTGAGCCAAATAGATCCAGATTCTGCCGCGCGGTGAGTCTATCGTAAAGAGCAATTTCCTGAGGAACGACACCCAATGCGGGCGACGGCTTCCATCGAACCACCGCTTCCCCCAAAATGGTCACGGTCCCGGCATCCGGCGCGAGCAGACTCGACAGAATCCGCAGCATCGTCGTTTTGCCCGCGCCGTTGGGGCCAAGCAGCCCGTAGAATTCGCCCTGCTGAATCTCCAGTGTCACTCCGTCGAGAGCCACCACGCTCTCGAAAGCCTTGCGAATTCCTTTGGCGGACAGGGCCATCATACTCGATCAAAGATGCTAATCGTCGTGTCGCCGAAGACGCGCGATCGGCGAAGTGTTAGTCCCTCGAACTGTGGCGGCGCTTCGCGTTTGGAATGTTCAAAGACAAGAATCCCGCCCGGCTCCAGCACGGCGGCATTGAGAATCGCTTCCATCACTTTCTTCATGGAATAGAGGTCATAGGGCGGATCCGCGAAAATGATGTCATAGGTGCGGCCGTCTTTCGAGACTCGACTCAAGAAATGAAAGACATCTTCACGGAAGACAATCGCGCGCTCCTCAAGACGAAACTGCGTCAGGGCTTTATTGATGCGGCGCTCGGCTTCGCGCGTGGAGTCCGCGAAAACGGCGAGCTTCGCCCCTCTCTTCAGCGCCAGGATTCCGAAAGCTCCGGTTCCGGCAAAGAGGTCGAGGACGGTGCGCTCCTCAATTTCCCCTTGGAGCATATCAAAGACCGATTCCAGCGTACGCGCGGCGGTCGGTCGCAGCTTGCGAGTCTTGTCGCGCTCCCGCGTGCGGGATAGGATATGCTCGACCATCTCTCATTTCTCCAGGGTGGCGCAGCTCGAGTCCACGGCGATGCAGTCCCTCAAGGCTTCGAGGCGCTTCGGGCCAATGCCAATGACATTGTCCAGTGCATCCACTGAGGAAAAGGGTCCGTGCAAATCACGGTAGTCTATGATACGCTGGGCCAGAACGGGACCAATCCCCGGCAGCTTCTCGAGTTGCGCGGCTGTCGCCATATTGATATTGATTGGCCGACGCGCCGCCTCATCCGCCAATCCCATTACCTCAGAGGCTCGCGCTCTAAACGCAATCGCCGCAGCGCTATCCGGAAATACTTGCTGCTCCAGCGCTGCAGGAATCGGGCGGCGCGATTGAAAAAAGCGAATCGCCGTGCCGACGACGAGGGCCACGGCGAGGAGCCAGATGGCGATCTGCTGTGAAAAAGAAAAGCGCCACATCAGGCCGTAAAAGGGTCCTTCGTCTTTCCAAAGAAGCTTTTCGAATCTGTCTTCGGTTTCATATTCTCGCTCTCTTTCAGCTCTTCAAAGAGGCGGCGTTCGTGAGCGGTCAGCTTCTCGGGAATGTGAAGTTTGATTTCCACAAGTTGGTCACCCGTTCCGTATCCATTCAGATATTTCAGGCCCCGACCGCGCATGCGAAGCAGGCGTCCCGGGGGAGTTCCGGGCTCGATGCGCAAGCGCGCACGGCCCGTCAGCGTCGGCACTTCCACTTCATCGCCCAAGACCGCCTGCGGAATGGAAAGCGACAATTCATACACAATATCATTTCCGCGGCGCGCGAAATGCCGGTGCTCTTTCTCTTCAATCAGCACAATCAAGTCACCCGCGGGACCCCCAAAGGGTCCCGCATTTCCCTGCCCGCGCAATTGAATATAATTGCCGGTTGCCACCCCCGCCGGAATGTCAACATTCACGACAGACTCTCCGCGCATACGACCGTCACCGTGACAGGCGGGGCAAGCGTCCTTCACCACGGTGCCGAGACCATGGCACTGAGGGCAGGCAGTGATATTCACGAACTGTCCCAGAATCGAGCGGCTGACCTGCCGCACTTGACCACTGCCTCGGCAAGTCGGACAAGAGGTGCGACTCGTGCCGCGTTTTGCGCCGCTTCCTGCGCAGTCCTCGCAGGTCACATGGCGGTGAACCTTGATCTTCTTGGAAACGCCGGTGGCGATTTCTTCGAGCGGGAGTTTGAGAGAAATTTGCAGGTCACTGCCGCGCATGCGCGTGGGCCCACGAGGCTCCGTACGCATTCCGCCAAAGAGGTCGCCAAAAAGCCCGCCCTCCATGAACTGCCTGAGCGCATCCGAGAGGTCGAACTCGAAGCTCCAGGGGGCTCCCGCCGTCCCCGCGCCGGGTCCCACGGCTGCGTGACCGAAGCGGTCATAGCGGGTGCGCTTTTCCGCGTCGCTGAGGACCGCATAGGCTTCCCCGACTTCTTTGAATTTCTCCTCGGCGCTTTGATCGCCCTTATTGCGGTCGGGGTGATATTCCATGGCCAGCTTGCGATAGGCTTTCTTAATCTCCTCTTCGCTGGCTTTGCGGTCCACGCCTAAGACTTCATAGTAATCGCGCTTGGCCATTTATCCTGCATCTTCCGTTGGCTTATCGGGATCGGATTTCGATTCCGGTGGCTTGCTGACCACCACCTGCGCATACCGGATGACTTTGCCGTTCATCTTGTAGCCGGGCTGCACGACAGAAATCACGGTGTTGGGTGCGTGTTCGGCGCTTTCCATTGTAAGAATCGCTTCGTGTTCGTCATGGCAGAAGGGTTTGCCTTCCGCCTCGATTCGCTCGATGCCCAGCGATGCCAAGAGCCGCGACATCTTATCGCCAATGAGGAGTGCAGCCTCGCGCAGACTCTCCGTATCCTGTTTCTCACTGTTGGATAGAAAACGGTCAAAGTCGTCCGCGATTTGAAGAAATTCCAGAACCAGCGCCTGACGAACCACCGTCGTGATATTCTCGATGTCCTGGCGTGTCCGCTTACGATAATTCTCCAGCTCGGCGGCCTTGCGAAGGAATTTGTCGCGCCACTCTTCTACTTCTCGTCGCAGCGTCTGCTCGAGCGCGGCCTCCGTCGTGATTTCCCGCGCAGTCGGAGCCTCGCCGCCCTCCGCTTGGGCATCATTGGGGCCCGAGGGAAGTCCCTCGCGTTCCGTCTCCTGCAAACTTTCTTCCGGATGTTTCCGCATAGGTCAAAGAATACTTCTTAAGACTCTCGCTTGAGGTGCTTCGCCACGGTCTTCGCCGTGTAATCCACCAGCGACACAAGTCGCGGGTAGTTCATCCGCGTGGGTCCGATGATTCCCAAGGCACCGCGCACACCCGAGGCCTCATAGTGAGAGGTGAGCACCGACAAGCTTCTTGCACGCCTTTCGGGATTCTCGCCCCCGATTGCCACATGCACTTTTTCCTCTTCGCCTGTGGGTGTTGTAAGAAGATGGACGACGATGTCCCTGTCCTCGATGAGTTCAATAATGCCGCGCAGGCTCTTGGCATTGGCGAATTCGGGCTGGGCAATCACCTGGGCGGTGGGGCCGATACGCAAGTCTTGCGGCGCGGCAAAAGTGAAGAGTTTTTCCGCCGAGTCCACAAAAAAGCGCACAAGCTCGGTTCGCCCCTCGGGCAAATCCCCGACGCGGGCGGCAATTTCATTCTTCACCTGCTCCAATGTCAAACCCGCCAAGCGTGCATTCAACTCCCGCGCAATCCTTTGTACTTGTTCGTCTGTAAGAATCTGCGAAATCTCCGCAAGAATTGTCCTGACAGGGCCCAAACGCACGGCAATAACAATCAAAGCACGGCCTTCCGCGATGCGGACAATATCAATCCGGTCGAGTACGCCCTCACTCAGGGATGGCGCCAGGACGATGCCCAACAGCTTCGAAAGTTGAGACAGAACGCGGGCCGTCACGATGAGAATTTCATCCAATTCGCCGGAGACTTCTTCAAACACCTGCTCGATGGATTCCTTTTCGCGCGCCGAGAGCTCGGTCGTTTCCATCAGTTGATTCACATAGACGCGATACCCCAAGTCCGTCGGCAGTCGTCCCGCCGAAGTATGTGGATGCGACAGAAGTCCCCTCTCCTCCAGATCCGCCATCACATTGCGAATCGTGGCGGGCGAGAGTCCCAGCTTACCGTGACGCGCCAGATGTCGAGAGCCCACCGGATTGGCCGTCAAGACGAAATGCTGGATGATGAGCCGAAGGACCTTCTTCTCTCGATCGGATAAGGATACCGCTTGAAACATATCTTTTTAATATAGTGATTTTATTGAAAATTGTCAAGAAAATCCGCTCCGCTCGCCTCGTGGCTAACTCCCGTAAATCCCCCAAGTTCCCGTGCGGACTTCGCTACAAAATCACTTTTCGGATAGCCTTGCACTCCTCGAAACCGTCAGACCAATGGGAAGCATGAGTATCGCGCCGCCGAGGAAGATCGCGAGATAGTACCAGAGCGGAAGAGACATAGTCTCAAGAAAAACAATATTATAAAGATAGACGAGGGCACAGGCGCCCCCGCTTGCCAGAAGCCCTGCAATGGCACCGACTATCACAGCCTGAACCTGCCCGATGCGGCGCAAACCATAGCCCGACATACCCAAAAGCATCAAGAGCCGCCATTCTTTGCGTCGACCCAGAAATTGGGCTCGCAAAGTCAGCCAGACCATGAGAAACGAAAGAAGCACGAGTCCCAAAGCCGCCAACCCCCCGCTCCCTCGAATCTTTGCGGCCAGATCCCCCAATTGCCTCAGGAGTTCCCGGGGATAGACGACATCCGCCACGCCTTCCCATCCAATCGCCGCCATGGCCAGACGATTCATCTCCCGGAGCGACACCCTATGCAGTCGAACTCGCAGAACCGGCGGGAAGGGATTGTCCCCGAAGATATCCTCTAAATTCTCTCCCACTTCCGCCGAGTGAATTCGCAGGGCGCTGTCGGGCGAAATGTAGCTCACCTCTGCCACCCCAGACCAGGTCGCCGCCAAATTCGCGATGCGGGCTCTCTGCACATCGGTAATGTCATGGCGCAGCTCGATATCCGCAGCCAAAGTCTTCAAAATTTCGGCGCGCAGATTCTGCAAAAGCAGAAGCGTGCCGAAGGTGGCAGCGCACAGCCAGAGCGCAACAGCCAAAAGAAGCACGGCGAGCACCGAAAGCCCCGGGCGGGCGAGGAGTGTCTGTAGCCCCTGGCGAAGATGAAACCGCATCCCTTTCATTCTCGAAGTCGTCCTTTTTCGAGAAAGAACCTGCGCGCCTCAGGCGGAGAGACATCTTGGCGATTCGTCATCACGAGCACCGTCGTGCCTCGCCGATGCGCTCGCAAAATGAGCTCCGCCACTTCCGCCGCCGACAGGTTATCCAAGTGAGCAAAGGGCTCATCGGCAATCAGCAGTTGAGGCTCTCGAATGAGCGCGCGCGCGATTTGCAGCCGCGCCTTTTCGCCGCCGGAAAGCTGAGACGGTTTCTTTCGAGCCATCGGCGCCAAGCCCACTTCGACCAACATCTTCAGCGCCTGCGCCTTCTGCTCCGAACGCGGCTTCCCGTCAATGGCCAAAGGTGCCGCTGCATTGGCAAGAACCGATTCACTCTCCAAAAAGTGCTCTTCTTGAAAGATTAATCCCAAGCGGCCTCGAAGCTGCGAAAGCGTGCCGCCTTTCAAATCCCGCAGCGAAATTTCGGCCACTTGTCCCCATCCGGCTTGCAGCGGCAATTCCCCCGTAAGCACGCGCACAAGCGTCGTTTTGCCCGCTCCCGTCGGCCCTTCCATGATGACCAGCTCCCCTTTTTCCACGCGGAGACTTAGCTCGAAGATGCCCGCGCCCTGAGCGTATCGGTAGCTGACCTCTCGAAGGTCAATAATGGCGGGCTGCAATTCTGATTCTGAATTCATCATGGTGTCAGTGCGATATGTGCAATCTCATGAGAAATGGTCGGAACGGAAATATCACTACCAGAGCCGTTTCCATCAAGGCATGCTCGTGCGCGCCGTTCAATGGCGCAATCGTAGATGCCGGGCGGGTCTGGAGACCCACCACGGCAATCCAGCCCTCCTTGAGTCGGCACCGGAGACACAAGGCATCTTTCCAGCAAAGCCGGTTCGCACCAGCGTCAAAGCAAGCGTCCATCGCTAATTTACGAAAGAATGTCCTATCGGTCAAGTGTATTTAAAAAAGCAAAAAAATACAAAAATACATTTATTTGTGCAAAATTCTTCTAATATTAGTTTCCTCAAAGATCGTAACCGGGAATCATGTCTCTCTTCAGGCATTTCGTGTTCAGAAAAATCATGTAGTCGATGTTTTTGTATATTATAAAAATAGGTCATGGAAGTGAATTCTTAACACCAAGTTGCAGATAATCTAACAGCTTAGTCACTCAAAAACAGTTGGATAGGTGGCTCGTCCTTTACCTATCTTAGTAATAGGTCAACTTCGAGGGGGACAGAATAAAAGAAATATTTTTGGGGAAGCATTGAGGGCTTGACAATGGGTCTCTTTCTTCTTATATTGTGTCACCGGCCTAAGAGGTCGGTAGAGGTTGGCACTGGACCAAAAGACTGATAGAGCGCATGGTGCTCCAAAAAGACAGGTGAAGAAATGGTTGACTCTATTGAAGAGGTGATTCTGCGGCTTAAGCAACAGATGGAAGCGCTGTCTCGAAAGAAAGAAGCGATTGGCAGGGAAATAGATGAGGAGATAGATAAGATAGAAAAGGCCATCGAAGCGCTTGAAAATCTAAGGTCGGCAAACAATCTCCCCGTCCAATTGGAACGCGTTGAAGTCCAGGCAGTCAAGCCGATAGAGGCAGCGCGACGTCTTTTTGAAAGGGACCCCAAAAGAAAAGTCTACCCTAAGGATGTCCGCGATGAGTTCGAATCACTGAGAAAGAACGGGAGGCTTTCTTCGAATGCAAAAGACCTCCTGCAAACCGCTCATTGGGCGATTCGATCGCTTTGGGAGGTCGGAGAAATCCAGAAACAGAAGAGAGGCAAGGGGAAAGAGAAATGGTATCGCAAAGCTCGAGACTGACATAAACGAAAGGGCGACTTCTGCCTAGAAAGCTTGAGAGTCGCCCTAAACAACTAGATCATGGGCCGACAAGGGTGGGGCTCGGACTTAAAACCACAAGCCCGCGGGTTCGATTCCCGCTCGGTCCACGCCTAATCTATTTCTAAAT
>JAZDIW010000114.1:0-7966 GCA_043804575.1 bacterium | reverse complement strand
GAAGAGGGTTTGCCAACTTCCGTCGGGATAATCGCGATTCAATTCAATCTTGATATTGCCGCTGACCCCTCCCGAAGTCCAAGTAACATCCTCTGTCTCCCCGACAAACCACAGCTCCCCTCCGTTGGGTGAGGTGACCGTGATGCTGCTGGTTCCATAGGCGATTGAGAAGTCGGCATCGGATGTGTCCCCCATGGATGGATTCGCCGAAGCCACAACGCGGATGCGAGCATGGGTCGTGGTGGGAAGAGTCACAATCCAGGGATGCACGCCATCATTCGGCGTATTCGTGACGATATTCTGCCAATAGCCACCCGGATAACTGAAGTTGATAGCGACGGTGACATTTCCACTGTAATTCTCACTTGTCCATCGAATCGTATCCACCGTACCCACATGCCAGCTTTCACCTCCATCGGGTTCCATCAGAGTGAGCATGCAAAGTGGGATAATGTATCGAATCGCTGATTCCACCATGGGGCTACATCCTCCCCAAGGGCAGTAGAGTTCGTCCACGGTGTACCAAGCGTTATGGCTTTCATCCCAACCGTAATTCATATGTACTTGGTTGGTTCCCGCGACACGCCACCCATCACACACGATCGAGTGACCATAAATACCATACTGCAGAGGCCGGTACAGGCTCAATTCCGCTTGGAGCATGGCAAACCACGCGGTTCCCGGCCCATAATCACTGCGGGATTCCATATCAATCTGGCTCGAGTACCCAAAGCAGGTCCTGAAGGCCTCCATGGCATCGGTCATGTAAGTTCCCGAGCCGCAGCGTCCATACATCATATCTTCTGCGACGCCGACCTCATAACAGAGCTCCGCGACGGCATCCTTTTGCACTTGAGTCTCGCTGCCGGTGTAGTGGTCAAGGATGTTCGCCCAGTCGTAGGGATCGCTGAAATTGGCCGTCAGGCTATCGCCGGGTGATGAGCCCCCGCAGGAATAATCCCCGCCCCACCAATAGGTATAGCTCCCGATTCCCGAGATAGGGGATCTGTGATAGTAAAGGATTTGGGCCGTGGCCGTGGCGACGCAGCCGACGACGCACCGGCCTCCGTCCCCCATCGGGCAGAAGTTGTTGTAGGGAGCACTCTGATGCCAACTGCTGCTCATCATTGGGCCAATGTCCAAGATACCATAGTGACCTTCGGCTTCCCTCTCGCTATCCATCGCTCTTCGACGATTCTCCTCTTCGAGCGCCTTGGTGAATGTGAGATAGTTGCTGCTGTAGCCCTGCCACGCCGCCTGATGCTCGGAGATGGCATTCCCCAAAGCTCTCCATTCTGATGGAGGATTTGGATTGGCCAGATAGTCGCGAACCAAATCAACCTTGTAGTGCAGGACTTCCTTGAGCATTCCACAGAAGCCATCTTGTCGGTTGACATCCAGGAAAGAAGTGGTCGAATAGGCGACGATGGGCGGCAGTTCCGCATAGGCGGGGACGATGACATAGCCGCCTCCTTCGATTGGCAAACTGTAGGCCAGCAGTTCTCCCTCATGTTCTATCATCTGGATGGAGTTCGGCGTGAAATCGCCCGCTCCCGCCCAGGACCATTCCATGTCTTGTCCCAACTGAAGCCAGTTGTTGGCAACGGCAACGACATCGTCAAGACTCGCCTGCGTCAACTGGGAGAATCCAAGGGAATAGCTCGTCAAAATGCACATCCCGACAAAGAAAACAAACACAACTTGCTTCATTGAAAACATCTATTCCTCCATATGCGCGCTCGTTTCGCAACACCATCAGGAATTTTTCTCAAAAGAGTTCCTCTCACGATAGAAGACCCATCGAAGTGGCAATTGAGAGGTTGGGTCATGAATTTGGCAGCGTTTTGATGATTGCGATCTTTATGTATTTATTGAAGTCACAACGCTGCATAGCCATTTTATCAAGTTACGAAAAATCCGGCACTCAATCAAGGCTTTTTTACCCTCCCGCCTCAGAGCGAGATCACGGCAGGATGAGGGGCTCGCTGCGAGACTTTCGGCGAAAAGGCGCTCTGGTGGTGGCTTTACGCCTTCATGCGGCCCCAGTGCTGCTTGCCAAAAGGCTTGATTGTTGAGTCATCTTCCCTATTCGGCATCTCGGAAACGACGGGAGACAGGCAGAATGCGTAGCGCCCAGCTTGCTGGGTCGAATGCTGCAGGAGTCCCGACGCCCACGCGTCATCGCGATTCAGGAGAGTAACAACACCCAAATTGGCAGACATTATCAAGGGCGACTTCAGAGCCCAGCAAGCTGGGCGCTACGAGCTAATCTCGTTTGACAAGGTTAGTACACGGGCTCGTTATACTTCCAAACCTCCTCCCAAGCGTTTTGCAAAGCGACTTCCTCGAGTCGCCGGAAGCCTATGCCTCTATGATAATTCCTCCTTAGGGCGAAGTAGATGCGCGCACTTGATAGAACTTGACCGTATCGTCAGCGAGGGCATTCAAATCAAGAAAGCTCGTATCCGAACTTGAGCCCTCGAAAGTCGAATAGACGCCAAAGGGTTCCACATTGCTATAAACCCGATAGTACGGCGCGTTCGTTGAGTTCCATTGGAGCTGTGCGTCGGCCCCTGACGGACTGATGACTAGCTCCGTCGGTGAGGGACTCAGGCTCGTGGTCCACCAAGCGGCGTAGCAATCCCCGGGGCGCGGGGGAGCCACTTCATTGCGCAAATCCACCCAAACGGAATAGAAACCGTCACTGCGAAAAGTCGTGCCGCAGTAGTCTCCCAAGAAATCCGCTCCCGTTGGATTCGAAGCGATATCGGCAACAACGAAATTGGGGAGCCAAGTCGTTCCGCCATCGGTGGATAGTGTTGCATAGGTCTTGTATTGGCATCCGGCAGGATCCTCGCGCCGGTCAAGCCAAGAAGCGCCGATGTCGCCATTTGTTGGATGAACGGCCATCCATTGCCACCATTGCCAGCGGCCCGTTCCATCATCATCCACGCGCGATGCCGCCGACCAGGATGTTCCGCCGTTGGTGGAGCGGCTGAAAAAGATGTCCGGATTGCCGTTTCGAGCGTCGGCCCAGCAGACATAGAGCCATCCCCGGCGAGGCCCGCTGGAAATGTCACAGGCAATTACAGGATACGCGGGTGTACGAAAGCTGCCACAGGGGTTCGACGGGAAGTCGTCATCGAAGCTCGCCACGGTGATGTCCGATCCCCAAGTAATTCCACCATCGGTGGACCGATCAAACTTGATGGTTGAATTGGAGTAACTGAACCAGACCGCATAGACCTCGCCGTTGGGACCTACTGCAGGGCAGGAGAACTGGCAGCTTGAGGAAGTCGAGATGCGAAGAGGTACCGAAAACGAGGTGCCGCCGTTGGTTGAACGAGAGAAATAGATGGGTGAACCACCGCTCGCGAGGAATTTCGTCCAAGTAATATAGAAGTTATTTTGATAGGGCGAATCCGGGCTGTAGTCGCACGCCGCGTAGGGTTTGTCTTCGAAATCCGAATCGCCCCCTCCCGTATGCTGGGCTACGGCCACGGGATTGGACCAAGAAGCTCCGTTGTTGGTCGAGGTCTGCACATAGAGTCCATTATCAGGGCTGGTGCGGTCAAAAGCGATATAGGCGACATACATACGCCCAGTGTTGTCCACCGCGGGAACAGGGTCACCCGCCGCCTCGAAGACTCCAACGGGTCCGCGAGTCACCAGCGCATCATACCAGGAATTGCCGCCGTCCGTCGTGCAATAGAAGCCTCCGGAGGCATCGCCGTTTCGATAGTCGTTCGCGCCGGCCAGGACATTGTTCGTGTTGACCGGACTGGCCGCCCCGGGGGTCTCATTTTGTGCATTCCCGATGGGATCTTGATTGCACCGCCGGTTAGGGCCGATTTCATCGAAGGGATTTGTTGTGGGCTGGCTCACATCAGGCTCATAGAGAACGACGCCGGAAACCGGCACGCCGCCTCGAGCTTCGAGAGATAGTCCCTTCGCGGTCATTCGAAAACGATTCGGCTGCTTCTGTGCTTGGACGGATTCGTTCGTATCCGCATGGGTAAGAGCACCGAGAGCAAGGCACATCCCCACAAAAAGAATCAAACGCACACGCATCATTTGCCTCCACTCCATTTGAAGTAATTCATCTATTCATCTTTGCGATTTCTATATCCACGGCACACTATCCCCTATCAGCGCAAAGCCTCGCGCAAGAGCATCTCTTGAAGCTGCGGATTCTGCCGAAAGAGCTCTTCGAGCACAAGCCGAAGCCCGGAGAGTAGAAGCGAGTCCTGCGAAGTCTTGGCACTCTGCACCTGCAAGTTGAGTAGGGCCAGTTCGCGCTCGAGCAAGATTTGTCCAATAAATTCGCCCAACCGCTTCTCGAACATTGTGTCCCCTTCGATTCCTTCGGTTTGCACCACGAGGTGGCGAATTTTCTCCTCCGCAGATTGCATGACCGAGTCGAGAGAAAATTGAAGAGGCAACTGCGCCGGGTCAATGACGAGACGCGGTGCGGCCGAGTCCGTGGCCGGGACATAGACAACGGCGCCCGGCAGGGTATCCTGCCGGCCTTGTCCGACATCAATAACGAGTCTCGGTGCCGCCAAAAGAGAAGCCGACAGCAGCAGTGAGAAGAAAAGCACCCAGGGAATCTTTTTCATGGTTGGTTCCTTCGAGGTTCCACTTTGATGGACGATAGAATCATTCCGCACAGAATTAGTGCAGCTCCCATCAGCGTCAGCAGGGGAGGTTTTTCATGTAGCATCACCCAGGCCGCGAGGCCTGCGAAGACAGGTTCCATCGCATAGATAACGGCCGTTGCGGCCGCGGGCAGCCGGGGCTGATACTTCATTTGCACCCAGATCCCTACCGCAGAAGCTAAAAGCGCCGTAATGAGCAGGGTTCCGGTGCTGATATACGAGAGATGGAATCTCACGGTCTCCAAGGGCACCGCGCCAAGGGACAAAATGGCGCTTGCCGCAAGTTGCAGCCATGTCAGGGAGAGCAGACTCCTCTCTTCGCTCCAGCGATTAATATAGACGACCTGAAGGGCGAAACTGGCCGCCGAGGCGAGCGTCACGGCATCGCCGAAGTTCAAGCCGCCAAGGGATGGCCGGGACATCACGAAAATCCCTGAAAAGGCGATCAGGACGGCAAGCCACAGACGAAGCGAAAACCTCTCTTGAAAGAGTAAAAAGGCAAACAGCGGTGTCAGAGGCACCAGGGCGCCCGTCAGAAAACCGGAGCGGCTGGCGCTGGTGAATTGCAAACCAATCGTCTGGCCAATATAGCCGCCCCAAAGGAAAAGGCCAATCGCGCAGCCTTTCCAGAAATCTTGGCGGGATGCTGGAAGAACCCGTTTTCCGAAGACAAAGAACAATGCCGCCGATGCGATGAAGAAGCGCAGGGAGAGAAAAAGGGTCGGCGAAATCTCCCGGATCGTTATCTGAACGAGGGGGAAGGTCAGACCCCAAATCAGGGTCAGTCCCAATAGCGTCGCATAGGCGGCGAACATTCTTTAAGATACGCATCTTCTCCAAGACTTGCAAACTTTTTGCGTCCTTTCTCTGGATATTCTTGCTGAGACCATGCCGGGCACCTCGGTTGTATGGGGCGGGAATCTTGAAAGGATTGGCTTGAATTTGTGCAAAAATATATGTATATTTTAATAGGAAAATCTTCAGAGATTCTTTGGCATTTCGGTGTCCTATACCACCTTAGCGAAGGCGATTGCGGATTTTGCTCGGTCGCGGCGTATCGAGAAGCGATTGCGCGAGGCAGACCTCTTCCGCCTCTGGCCTCAGATCATTGGAGAACGCATCGCGCGGCGGGCAAAACCGGCGTATCTGCGGCGAGGCCGACTGGTTATTGAGTGCAGTGATGCGGTCTGGCGCGCCGAGCTGCAATTCCTCAAACCCGAGCTCCTGCAGAAAATCGGAAAGGCCATCGGCGAGGGAATTGTCAAAGAGATCTTTCTGAAGTAAATTCAATGAAGTCGAAAGATGCAAGATCCCATACCAGAGAATGACATAGAACTCAAGAACAACTCGAATGGTGCCGCCAGTTACGGCGCGGATCAGATCCAGGTTCTGAAGGGGCTCGAAGCCGTCCGTCGCCGTCCTGCCATGTATATTGGCGATACCGGCCCGCGCGGGCTCCACCACCTCGTCTACGAAGTTGTGGACAACTCTATTGACGAAGCCATGGCGGGCTGGTGCAACAAGATTGAGCTGACGATCAACGAAGACGGTTCGGTCACAGTGCAGGACAACGGCCGCGGGATTCCGGTGGAAGAACATCCCCAGGAGAAGCGCTCCGCCTTGGAAGTTGTGATGACCGTTCTTCACGCAGGGGGGAAGTTCTCGCGGGAAACCTACAAGGTCTCGGGAGGATTGCACGGCGTCGGCGTTTCGGTCGTCAACGCTCTCTCGCACTGGCTGGAAGTGGAGGTGCACCGGGATGAGCATCGCTACGTGCAACGCTACGAGCGGGGTGTGCCGACCGGCGGCGTCGAGCGTTTCGAAGGAACGGCGGGTACGGGGACGCGAACGACTTTCTATCCTGACCCCCAAATCTTCAAACATCGGGACTTCAATTTCGAGACCATTTGCCAGCGTCTGCGAGAATTGGCCTACCTGAATCGAGGTCTCAAGATAGCCGCCGAGGACAAGCGCGATGGTCGCCGCGAAGAGTTCCAATTCGAGGGGGGACTCGTCGCCTTTGTGCGCTACTTGGATGAGACTCGCACTTCCATTCAGGGCAAGCCTATCTACTTCGAGCAGGAGCGAGAGGGCGTTCCTGTCGAAGTGGCCATGCAGTATAACGACGGCTACACCGAAAACATCATCTCCTATGTGAACAACATCAATACCGTCGAAGGCGGGACGCATCTGGTCGGCTTCAAGAGTGCTTTGACTCGCACGCTGAATAGCTACGCCGTGAAACTCAGTATTTTGAAGAACGGCAAGATGAGCCTTTCGGGCGACGATGTTCGAGAGGGACTCACGGCGGTCATTTCCGTGCGAGTGCCTGAGCCTCAGTTCGAAGGCCAGACGAAGACCAAGCTCGGCAACAGTGAGGTCAAGGGGATTGTCGAGTCCGTGGTCAACGATAAGCTCTCCGAGTTTCTCGAGGAACATCCGCAGATTGCCCGGCGGATTATCGAGAAGTCCGTCAGTGCGGCGCGGGCTCGGGAGGCGGCGCGAAAGGCACGCGAAATCGCCCGCCGCAAAACCGCCCTTGAATCTGGAAATCTTCCCGGAAAACTGGCGGATTGCTCGGATACAAACTTGGAGAATACGGAGCTCTTCATCGTCGAGGGAGACAGTGCGGGAGGGTCGGCCAAGCAGGGGCGGGATCGACGCTTTCAGGCCATTTTGCCGCTCAAAGGGAAGATCCTCAATGTGGAGAAGGCGCGCTTAGACAGGATTTTGGGCAACGATGAGATTCGGACGATGGTTTCGGCCATCGGCATAGGCATTGGGATGAGCAATGGAGAAGAGTCCGACCTTGTCAAGGAAGAACCCGATGCGGGCAAGGAGGATTCAAATTCAACGCAGCCTCGCTACGGCAAGATTATTCTCATGACGGATGCCGATGTGGATGGCGCTCATATTCGCACGCTGCTTCTGACCTTCTTGTTCCGGTATATGCGTCGCTTAATCGAAGAGGGTCGCGTCTATATCGCTCAGCCTCCACTCTTTCGGGTTTTCAAAGGCAAAAAGGAAGCCTACTGCTACGATGAAGACGAGCGAGATACGGCAGTCAAGAGCTTGGGTGGGCAAGGGGTGCATATCCAGCGTTATAAAGGTTTGGGAGAGATGAATCCCGGACAGCTTTGGGCGACGACCATGGACCCGGAGAAGCGCACGGTTCTGCAGGTGACTTTGGAGGATGCTGCAGCCGCGGATCGCATTTTCACAATCCTGATGGGCGATGCCGTCGAGCCTCGGCGCGAATTCATCGAGCGCAACGCCAAATATGTCCGCAATTTGGATGTGTGATTTGG
>JAZDIW010000113.1:0-3850 GCA_043804575.1 bacterium | reverse complement strand
CCGCCAAGGAAGAGTCCCCAATTGTCCAGATAGTTCTGGCGAATGTTTTGGTCATTCCATGTGAAAGCCATTTCTCCGCGTTTCATCATCGCCCATAGCGCCGGATTGAAATAGGCACCCGCCGCACCCGCCGTTGCACCGGGCGTGCCGGCCAGGAACTTCGATTCGGTTGCATAATCAGGGATGTGTTGAGCACCGGATTGTGCGAATCCCGCCGAAGAGAGCATCGCCATCAGCGACAATATCCAAAAAGCCTTGCGCATCATGTTGACAATACCTCCGATATAGAAATTCTTTGACAAATCGTTTGCAGATAAGAAGGAGAACCGCTTGACCTCAGCGCTGAAGCTGCGTCTCCATGAAGACTGGGACAATATCTTGGATACGCACCCAGGCGGCATTCACGCCGATCGTCACGCCTTCAGGCGCAGGGCCAAGGTAGGTCAGCGGCGTGTGAATAAAATCTGCCGGATGAGGCTGTCCGCCCATGGGAATCTGAACTCGCGCAAAACATGTGTCCTGCGGACAATCCCAATATCGCTTCTGCCACCGCTGACCGAACTGCTCCCAGCTTTCCGCCGCAACGAAACCTTGCACAGGACGAGGAACCGCCACCTCCATCCACTCACCCTCTTGCCACCATATCCGCGTCGAGACACCCGGTGGCAGAGTGTCGAAGGGAACTTCACTTTGGGGTTCGAAGGTGCGAAAGCTCAAACCGACGGGCATCCGCGCCGAAACGGAAAGCGTGGCGAAATTGCGGGCCGGTCTTTCCGGTTGCCAGACTGAAATCCCATAATCCGTGCTGAAAAGAACTGAATCCTCCGAGCGAAGCGCGCTCAGGAAATGGTCGCCCGTGATTCCCAAGTCCCGCGGATTTGTTTCAAGAAACTCTCCGGAAGGAACCTGATAAAGATAGAGGCGCGAGTTCTCTTCTTGTTGCGTAGCAGGTGAATAGAGAACCAAGACCGAATCTCCGAAAGCAGTAATCCAATGAGGCCTGCGTTTTCCGATGGCGGCGCTGTATAGCCGAACGAACTTCTCTGTCTCAAGGTCGAACCAACCCAAACCACTGACGGCCGATTGGGACAGCTCATCGAATAGGACCAGTCCGAACCAAATCCGGTCTGACCCAGCGGCTATGGGGCCCATCTCCTCCCCCAGTGAGAGTGTGGCTTCCGGCTTGATGCCCCCTGCCCTCCGAAGCTCTCGGAGCGCATCGTCGGTGGGATTGGGCAGGACATAGGTCTTCCCTGTGATAATTCCCTTTGCCCACGAGAGAGTATCGCCCGAGACGAAGAAGCGATCCCCTTTGTAGAACACGACTCGATTCCTATTCGGCTCTGGAGGCCGAACCAGCGAGCAGGGAACGCATGCCGGTCGCCCAAGCTCGTGTCTCCAAACGGCTGTCCAGGTCTCATTCTGAAAATAGACCGTTGAGCTGTCGGCGGAGATGATGGGAAAAGTCTGCAAATAGGGAACCTTTGTGTCGGCAAGCAGGCTCCCCGTTTGAAAAATGACGAAGAGACCGATAATTGGCAGACACTGACGGAACTTCAACCTCATCATCCCAACGCTCATTAGGTTAGATAGCCGTGTTTGTCCCGATGTTGCAGATCCGAAGCTCCCGAAAATCCGCTCTGCGGATTCCGCCGGGCTTGATCCGGCAGAGAAAAACAGGAGCAAGGGATGCCCAATGGGGCGGGGAAACACCCTGCGAAAAGACTTTGGCAAAAGGTAAATTCGGGAAGAAGACAAGAAGCGCGGCAAGAATGGTGCGCACCAAGCCAATGCCGAGTCCCCCCCAGAGAATGAAAGAGCCACAAGACCCCCGGGGCGCGTTCCTCGTTTCGTATCAGCAGACGGCAGGCAATATAGTAAAGGAATGCTTGAGCAAGCAGAAAGAGGAGGAATCTCATTCGTTCATTTTGGCGGGCTTGCGACGGCGCGTTTCTCCGAAGAAGAACGCACAGAATGCGCAATCTCGTCACCTACTTCAAAAAAAGGAGCCTTGCTGAGGCACTTCCCGAAACACCGGTGATGCGCGCAAAATAGAGCCCCGTTCCAAGTGTCGTCGGCTCGAAGAGGAATTCCGGTTGACCTGTCACGAAGATTTGCCGCGAAAAAACCTTCCTTCCGACCAGATCAAATACTTCCAAAGTATGCCAACCGGTTTTGGCGCCCTGCAGCTCCAGCCGCACAGAGCTATTGAATGGATTGGGATACGCGGAGATTCGAAATGCGCCCGGTTGGAGCTCTTGCTGATACGGGTCCACAGCGGAGATGGGCTCATAGCCGACGATGGTGATCCCCATGACTGTCGCCACAACCGCCAGCGTTTCCGGACTCACCACACCCACATCCATGCGCCGGACTTCAGCTCCCACATTGACCGAAGCCACCAATTCGGGCGGCATCTGCGTCTCCCCAATATGCAGGACAGCGCCGTTGGCCAAGCCGATCAAAGATTGGTAGCCCCCCGCCTGACAAACCGCTCGAATGGCCGCGGAGGCTCCGAAGGTTCCGGCCTGACTGAGAGGACTCGGATTCAGGACGAGCAGGCTCGCGCTCTGGGCAGCGATAACATAAGGAAGGGAGCAGCTCACCGGAGCGATCCCCTGCCCTGCCCCAAAATGCGAATTGCGAACGGGATGAACCGGGTCTGTGACATTCAACTCAATCACCCCATTGGTGCCGCCCGCATAGACACGACGCGCCGGCCAATTCAACGCGACCGAACTGGCCGTATGAGCATGCCGCGACAGAACCTGAGGTGCCGACGGATTTCGCATTCCCACGATAACGACTTCCGTGCCCGTGGCCACGACGAGTATCGTATCGTCCACAGCCAGGTCCAGACAAGGCCCGGTCACACTGGTGGAGTGTACTCGAAAAGGTGCGCGGGGATTGGCAATGTTCACAACTACAAATCCGTTGGCGCCCACCGCGCAATAGGCATAGTTTCCCTCAACGGCAACGGCTTTCGGGCTCCCGGTGAGGTCCAATTGGCCGAGGACAAAGGGAGCTCGTGGTCGGGCAATCGAAACATTGACCAGACTCGTGCCGCCCACCGTGAACGCCACCGTATCTCGCACAGCCACTCCCGTGCGATTCCCCAGAGTCAATGAGCTTAGGACTTCCATTCCCGGAGCGGATGAAACGGCAAGTTGGCTCAGAAGAAAAATAAGGGTAAGCCGTCGAATGAATCGCATGCTTCGATTGTCGTGGCGGGAATGTGAAGATGCTCTCGTCATACTCCTCACCTCACTTCTCTACGGGTGACTGAATCCTCTGCAAAACAATGTGCGGTGCAAACCACGGGCCGTTCCGAACAAAGTTAAGAAACTTTCCTCCGATTTGCAACTCCCTTTCTGCAACAGCGCTGACTTCCCGCATCCGCCAGACCGCTTGATTATGTGGTTTTTTCTTTTAGCTTTTCCATATCAAATCAACTCGGCAGAAAGGATTTCCTGATGCCCGGAACTCCGCTTCCCTTCCAGCATTCGCCCGCTTTTCGCCTCCGGCGATTCCTCAATTGGTTCCCCTTGGGCCTGACCTATGCGTTTCTTTATATGGGCCGCTATAACCTGACGGTGGCCAAAAATGCCTTGGGCGAGCTCATGACCAAGGAGCAGTTCGGTATCATCTTCGCCGCCGGAACGATTACCTATGCCTTCGCCTTTCTCATCAACGGCCCTCTGACCGACCGGATCGGCGGCAAAAAAGCCATCCTGGCCGGTGCCATCGGCTCCGCCGCCATGAATGTTCTCATGGGGATTCTTACTTATTCTTTGCTCCTCGGAAGGCTCTCGATCAATACGGTTCTCATTTTTTCTGTCATTTACTCCGC
>JAZDIW010000112.1:0-5093 GCA_043804575.1 bacterium | reverse complement strand
CCCATTTGGACAAAATATCCTCGTAGGCTCGAATCACCAAACTGTTGGGAAATCATCAAAATGCCATCAGGCGGAGCAAGGCCGAACACGGGCGGGAAACGGGCTGGATCTGGGCGTAAGCCTAAAGTATTGGTTGCCCTGGAGCCTTCCCCTGCCGCCGCGACGCCGCTCGACGTGCTGTTGGCCATCATGCGCGACGCGAAGGCTGATCAGCGAGTGCGCTTTGAGGCCGCGAAAGCTGCGGCGCCGTATCTGCACGCTAAGGTCGGTGAGGCCGGAAAAAAGGGCGAGCGTCAGGCAGCTGCTGCGAAGGTTGCTGCTGGAAAGTTCGCCCCTGCCGCACCTCCGCGGCTTGTGGTTAACAACGCCAAGTAGCGTATGAAAGCATGCACGAAGTGTCACGAAGAAAAGCCGCTTTCTGAGTTTTCTGTATTGGCCGCAAGCAAGGACGGACACGCTTTTAACTGTCGGGCGTGCGCGTCGAAACAATACTCGAAATGGCGGACCGAAAACAAAGAGAAAATCAAAGCCGACAAAGCCGCGTATCACGCAGCGAACCGCGCCAAGCTGAACGCCATAAGCGCGGCATGGGTTGCGGCAAACAAAGAACACAACAAACTGCGCCAGGCTCAATATCGCTCTACGCGCCGAGAGACGGCAAAGGCCAACTCTGTGGAGTGGAGGGCGAATAATACGGCGCAGTCTAGGGCTACAGTTAAAGCGTGGAGGGCCGCGAATCCTGAAAAGGCAAAGGCTATACACGCCGCGTTTCATGATGCAAACCCAGATGCAAAGCGCATTTACCATAGTAACCGGCGTGCGAGAAAGTCAGCGAACGGCGGAAAATTATCCAAGGGACTTGCCGTTAAGCTGTTCAAACTTCAGCGCGGAAAGTGCGCATGCTGCGGGGAATCGCTCGGTAAGGATTATCACCTTGACCATCAGATGCCGCTTGCGCTTGGCGGCGAGAATATCGACAGCAACATGCAGTTGCTCCGCTCAATGTGCAACATGAGCAAGAACGCAAAGCACCCGGTCGAGTTCATGCAAGAGCGAGGCTTTTTGTTGTGACGTATTCGACCGGGTGCCCAGATTGGGAACGCAGGATCATTGCCGGCGAATCTCTGATCCCGGCGCCAGAATATCCGAAGGAAGCTGAAGCGGCGCTGCGCGTGTTTAAGGCATTGCGCATTGTTGATGCTCCTGGCAGTCCTACAATGGGCGAGGCGTGCAGGCCCTGGGTGTTTGAGTTTGTGGCTTCCGTGTTCGGCGCATACGACAACGAGTCTGGTAGGCGCTCGATAAATGAATGGCTGCTTTCTGTTTCTAAAAAGAATTTTAAGAGTGGACTTGCGGCCGGCATCATGATGACCGCTTTAATTCGTAACTGGCGAGAATCTGCGGAGTTTGGGATTCTGTCGCCAACGGTTGAAATTGCAAGCAACAGTTTTAATCCGGCCCGAGACATGGTCAGGAAAGATGAAGAACTTTCTGATCTTATGCATGTGCAGGAACACATCAGAACGATCACAAATCGGCGCACGAATGCAACGCTGAAAGTGGTGGCTGCTGAAAATGAAACGGTTGGCGGCAAAAAATTTACGGGCGTATTGCTGGACGAATTCTGGTTGTTCGGCAAACAGGCGAATGCAGAAGGAATGCTGCGCGAGGCTACTGGCGGATTAGCTTCACGTCCTGAGGGGTTTGTAATTTATCTAACAACGCAATCGGACGCCGCGCCTGCTGGCGTGTGGAAACAGAAATTACAGTACGCGCGCGACGTTAGAGACGGGCGCGTGATCGATTCAAAGTTGTGCCCGGTTCTGTTCGAATTCCCTCTCGATATGGTAAAGAGTGGGAAGGTGCCTGAGCGGAAGTATTGGGGCATCACTAATCCGAACCTTGGTGCGTCGGTTGATCCTGAATTCTTGGACCGAGAGTTTCAGAAGGCCGACCACGCTGGGAAAGAATCGCTTTGCGGGTTCTACGCTAAGCACCTGAACGTTGAGATCGGCTTGGCGCTGCGCTCCGACAGTTGGGCGGGTGCGCCGTTCTGGGACGAGCAGGGCCGCGAAGGGATCACGCTGCAATCGCTTCTCGCACGCTGCGAAGTGGTGTGCGTGGGGATAGACGGCGGCGGACTTGATGATTTGCTGGGCCTCGCGATTGTGGGGCGTGACTCCAAGACGCGCGAGTGGCTTTGCTGGACGCATGCATGGGCGCACCCATCGGTGTTGGATCGGCGCAAGTCCGAGGCTCCGCGATTTCTCGATTTTGCCGCAGACGGTGATCTGACGATCATTGAGGACGTCGGTGAAGATATCGAGCAATTGGCGTCCATTGTCGCCGAGATCGAAAAAGTCGGCCTGCTCGATAAGGTAGGCGTGGATCCGGCGGGGATCGGCGCCGTACTCGACGCGCTTAGCGCTGCCGGTATCGCTACGGAAAAAGTCATCGGTATTTCGCAGGGCTGGAAAATGAATGGCGCGATTAAGACGGCCGAACGCAAACTCGCCGAGGGTGTGCTGATTCACAGTGGCAGTCGCATGATGGCGTGGTGCGTGGGCAACGCAAAAGTGGAGCCACGCGGCAACGCTATTCTGATCACCAAGCAGGCGAGCGGGACCGCGAAAATTGATCCATTGATGGCGATGTTCGACGCGGTGGCGCTGATGGCATTGAATCCGCTATCGAGCGGGAGCATTTACAACGCACGAGGGATCTACGCAGCATGATTGCACGCGGCATCAAGGATGAACTGATTCGGGTACTGAAGCGGATGAACCCGGACATAGAGTTGCGAGATTGCCTCGTCTTTGGCGGAATCGCTGCGACGGCCTATGGGATCAGTATGATCTATCCGCCGGCGGCATGGATATTCAGCGGCTTGGCGCTCTTTTGGCTCGGGGTGAGATGATGGGGATTATGTCACGACTGGAATCTCGCGCCACATCGGGCACATTAGGACCGCCGCGTGATCCAGTGGTGGCAGCGTGGTTCGGTGGGGGAGCGAGCAGTGTGACAGGTCTATCGATCACGCCGGACGCGGCGATGCGAAACACAGTAGTTTATCGTTGCGTCTCGCTGCTCGCAGAGACCTTTGCATCGTTACCGCTGCAGGTGTTTCGTGAATTGGAAAACGGCAATAAGGAAATCGATAAGGCGCACCCTCGTTACAAACTACTGCACGATGCGCCGAATCGTTATCAGACATCTTTCGAGTGGCGCGAAATGATGGCCGGGCATTTCGCTTTGCGTAACCGCGCTTATTCGGAAATCATCGGCACAGGTGGGAATGCAGTTGCAGAATTGATCCCACTACATCCAGAGCGGGTGTGCCCGTTCCGCGCGCCGGACGGACGGCTTGCGTTCGATTACATTCCGATCAATGGTCCGAGTCGCGTAATTTTGCAGAGTGAAATGCACTATCTCCATGGTAAGGTCATGGACGCTGATGGGGTCACACCGTTATCGCCGCTTGCATGCCGCGAAGCGATTGGCTTGTCGATGGCGGCAGAAGAACACAGCGCACGTTTATTTGGCAACGGGACGCGCTTGGGCGGTGTGCTCAAGTTGCCAATTGGCAAATCGCTGAAAGATGACCCGGCGCGGGCTCGCTTATTGGAGTCGTGGCACGCAGCACAGAGTGGCTTAAGGAACGTCGGCAAAACCGCTATCCTAGAAGATGGCCTGGAGTGGCAAGAACTCGGCATGACATCTGAGGATGCACAGCTC
This sequence comes from bacterium, assembly GCA_043804575.1. GTDB lineage: Bacteria > Electryoneota > RPQS01 > RPQS01 > DYHQ01 > JAZDIW01. The sequence continues at coordinate 1,358 of JAZDIW010000112.1, read as the reverse complement.
GCGGAATTACGGCAGCTGCAGGTAGCGGAGATCTGCCGCATATGGGGTATTCCGCCGCATCTTGTGGCAGATCTGACGCGAAGCACGAACAATAATATCGAGCATCAAGGACTAGAATTCGTGCGACACAAAATACGCCCTGAAGCGGTGCGATGGGAACAAGCGATGCGTCGAGATCTGTTTGATGGTGAGGATAGTCATTGCGCCGAATTCAATCTAGACGGGTTGATGCGAGGGGACAAGGCTGCGCAGGCAGCGTTCTATTCTTCGGCGTTGCAGAACGGGTATAAGACCCGTAATGAGATTCGTGATTTGGAAAACGACAACCGATCCGATGCGGCAGGAATGGATGACTTTTCAATCCAGTCCAACATGACTTTGATTCAATTCATCGAAGCGATCACGATGGCGAACCAGAAGCAAGGAGATTCAAATGCCAAAACCACTTGAACGGCGAATTGCTACCGTCGGAGAATTCCGCGTGTCATCCGCTGATGGCGTATCGAAAATAGCAGGACACGCCGCAAAGTTTGATGTGCTCTCCGAGGACCTTGGCGGCTTCCGGGAACGAATTGCGCCTGGCGCATTTGCCGATAGTATCAAAAATAGCGACATTCGCGCGCTATTCAATCACGACAGCAACATCGTGTTGGGCCGCAACAAGGCCGGGACATTACGATTGTCGGAGGATCTAGCGGGTCTTGCCTTCGAGGTGGACGCCCCGCAGACGCAGCTCGTGCGCGATATGGTTCTTGCGCCTATCGAGCGCGGCGATGTATCACAATGTTCATTCGGCTTCTACACGCGACAAGATAAATGGGCGAAACTTGATGGGGAATGGGTGCGCACGTTACTAGATGTTGAACTTTTCGACGTGTCGCCTGTTACATACCCAGCCTATCCAAGTACAGATGTTGCAGTGCGCGGCTTGCACGATGCGATCAACGCCGCGAGTCCGCCGGATGAATCGTGGCGGATACTGATTGCGCGCAGGAGATTGGATCTCGCGTTGTAGTTTTCTATTTTTGGCGTTCCGCTTCTTCTCGGGCCGGCGGACGCATTGATGTTCGCGCGTCCGAGTTTTTCGACAGGAGTTTTCAATCATGAGTGTAAGACTAAAGCAGTTGCGGGACCAGCGCGGAAAGCTCGTCGCCGACGCGCGGGCGATCCTCGATAAGGCCGAAGCAGAGAAGCGGGCTATGACGGCCGAGGAGGATGCAAACTATAAGGCCGCTTTCACCAAGCAAGACGAGCTGCGCGCACAGATCGAGCGTGAAGAACAGATCGTCGAAGCCGAACGCCAAGCAGCGGCTCAATCGCTGCGCGAGAAAGACGATAAGATCGAAACTCGACCTGGC
>JAZDIW010000111.1:0-2185 GCA_043804575.1 bacterium | reverse complement strand
CCACTTTTCACCCCAAATCGAATGCTTGCTATTTCACCCAACGCAATGAACCGCTTGCCGAACCGCCGCATGATTTCGAAGTAAAGGTCTGGCGCGCGAACGTATCGCCCCCATTTGCCTGCACGGTAATTGTCCAATATCCCTTCCAAAGAGCCCTTGGATTTCGATTCCTCTTGACTATCGTCCTTCCTGTCTTCGGCGGATTCGTCCTCTGATTCCGTCGCTTGGGCATCACCCAAGATCATTCCGGCACGCACCCCATCATTCCAAAGCTCTTGCTGCGTCTTTACGATGATGCGCCAGTGCTCGCCTTGGCAATCTCCATCCGCGCTCAAGATGAGGTCGCGGAGGCTTTCGACTGCCGTCTGCCGTGCTTCCTCTTTTTCCGGTGTTGGCGGAACACCAATCATCTCCGAGAGCTTGCAGCTGAAGCGAACGAAGCGGACGCGGTTGGACATGCGCTGCGCTTCGTCATCACAGCGTTGCAAGATCGTGACACACGTCTTTACGCGGGCATCCTCAAACCACGGTTCGGCTGCGCTCTCCATGATGGCGAGAATTCGGAAGTGGCGCAATATCCATCCCTGGAGGGCAAAGCCGTACTCGACATCCAACCATGACGAGCTTGTTAGAAAGCCAAAATAGCCGTTGGTCTTCAGCAGTCGCGTAGCCGCGGGCCAGAAGTAGCAGTGTAAATCGCTTCGCCCGGTCAGCCGCAAGCCAGGCCACGCGCCTGTCCCAATTTGGCCAAAGCGCTTCTTGTCGTCCTTCTCTATTTTTTCTTGACGGACGTATGGCGGGTTGCCAACGACCGCGTCTAATGGCGGCAAAGCAATGGCCTGCCGTCCGCCGGCATTGTCGGGCACATGACAAAATGGTTGCGACGGGACATAGTCAAAAAAGTTGCGCCGAACGACGCGCGGATAATTCGCCTCATCGTTGATTTCCCGGGCGGCCAGGTTTAGCGTTGCCAGGTGTGCGGGATACATGGATATGTCGCAGCCAAAGAGTTCAGCAATCAAATCCAGGTGGGTTCGCAATCCAAGGTGCTGCTTGCGATAATAAGCGCGGACCAGAAAACTGCCCGACCCGCAGGCCGGATCGGGAAGGGTGTCGGCGGCGCTTCGGATAGATACAAAAGGCGTTGATAAGATCTACGACATCATCTCCGGTAAAATGTTGGCCGTAGCGATGTCGTTCATCTGGGCCAATGAGCTTTTGAAAGATGCGTCCCACCACATCAGAAGGAACGTCGCGGAAATCAACGGATTCGATGCCACGCAGTAAGCCTCGCCAGGCATCTAAGGCATTCTCCGCCCGAAAGACCAACTCGCTAGCCCAGTCCTTCGCATCGGGCATCAATAGCGGCTCATAATCGCCGCTCCGTTCCACCGCGCGCTGAAAGAAGCGGTTGAAAACCGTCATTGCCTCACTGGCCTTCTTCACGGAAGTGCGAAGCTCCAAGCGGGGCAGGTCGGAGAATCGAGCGCGCAGGGCTTTGTAAAAAATTAGGCGGTTGGCCCACACATATGCGAGGGTCTTGGCCATGTTGTCCACGGCTTTCGCCCATTCTTCCTCGGGGTTGCGAACAAAGGTCCAGTCCTGCTCCGTCATCCATTCCTGGATGCGCAGGTCAAAAGTTCTATTGCGTTTTGCCTGTTCAAGAATGTGTGTGCTGCAAAGTCTGACAGGCCAATCCAGGTGGCTTTCCAATGATCGGATGAATATGTCATCAGGCGGCATCGACCAGTCGCTGCGACGACCGGAAATGATGTCAGCCAAGTCACGCACAAGTTCTGGCAGAAAATGCGATTTGATGAAATCGAGGTTGGTTTCGCGGGCAACATCTTCGGGGTTTGATAAATTCCGCTGCAATCGCCACTCGCGGATGCGGCGATCCTGAAGCGGTCGGTCCCAGAGGCTGTTATCCCAAAGGACAAACGCATTGACGTTCCATGTGAAGAAAAATTGGACGCCGGCATCATTGGCCTTTTGCGCAGCATCCTGGCAGAGTTTTCCATCGTATGGCGAACGGCCCTCGGGGGTTCCCGGCAGCTTTACTTCGCCGCACAGAACGAGCCTCCCTTGGGCGTCAAAGAAGCGGAGATCCTTGCGTTTGCGCCGGCTCGCACCGGTTCCGTAGCCCTCAACTCGTGCTTCGTGAAATGGGAATATGCCCGGATTC
>JAZDIW010000110.1:0-14713 GCA_043804575.1 bacterium | reverse complement strand
AAATTTTTAGCGGCAATTCTTGCTACCTAAGACATTTTCTATCCACGCAAAGGAGACTTTATGGCCGGAAGCTCAAGAGGCCGCGCAACTTTTGCCATCCTGACGCTCTTCTCCATCGTCCTATGCATTCCGCCGGCTTGGGCACAAGTGGAGCCAGCCTTGCCCACGGGAGGACTCAAAGAGGCCGATGAAGGTCTCCAGCGAAAAATCACGCTCGATGCCGACGACGCCTTTCTTCCCTCGATTCTCTCGATTTTGGCGGAGAAGAGCGGCTACAATATTGTCACGGGGCCGGGTGTCAATAAAGAGGAGCGCATTTCCATCCATTTGAAAGACACGCCGATCGAACAGGCGATGAATTTGGTTGTGCGTGCGGCGGGCCTCTCCTATGAACTTGTGGGACATTCTTTTCTTGTGGCACCGGCCGAAAAGCTCAAGGCACAGGTCGGACTCTCGTCCTATGTTGTCGAGCTGCAATATACGGATGCGGCCACGCTCAAGCAGGTTTTGAGCGAATTCAATGCACGCATCACGGTGGACACTACGGGAAATAAGCTCCTCATTATTACGAGTCCGAAAATCATCTCGGACATTCTGAAAGTCATTGAGGAAGTGGACAAACCCGCCCTTCAGATTGTGCTGGAAGTGCGCATCATCGAGGTGGCCGTTGAGGATGAACAGAAGCTCGGGATTGACTGGAATCGCTTGGCCACGATTCAGACGGTTCTTTCCGAAGGGCCCGTGGATGAATATGGCAACTTCGTGACCGGCGATCTGACCAAGACGCTCAGCGGGCTGGATGCTTCCGCCCAGGGTCGCGTTCCCACCCAGCTACCCTACTTCCCACTCGAGACACGGCGATTGGGCTACTTGACGAAACAGGCGTCCGCCTTTGAGGTCGCGCTCGATTGGCTGCTGAAACAGAATCGCGCGGAGGTGCTGGCGAATTCGGCTGTGGCGACGATGAACAATCGAGCCGCCGAGCTTCAAGTCATTGACGAAGTTCCTTATATAGCGCGTGCGGGAGGATTGGGCGGTCAGGTCATGATTGACAAAGTGCAGGTAGGAGTCAAACTGACCGTGCGTCCCAAGGTCAATACGGACGGCTATATCACGACGGAGATTTCGCCGGAACTCTCGTCCATTTTCCAATTCATTGAATCGGCCGAGACGAAGGTGCCGTGGGTGAAGCGTCGCATGTCCACAACGACCATTCGAGTCAAAGACGGGGAAACCATCATCATTGCCGGACTCTTGGGAACCAACGCCAGCAAGACCGTGCACAAGGTTCCGTTTCTGGGCGATATTCCCTTCATCGGCGGACTTTTCCGCCATACGGCCGAGCAGACAAGCAAAACGGATCTGATTATTCAAGTCACACCGCACATTCTGGGGCGTGGTTACGCTCTGCAAAAACCCAAGCGCGTTCAGGAGGCGGAACAGAAATATTTACCCGGTGCAGTTCCTGAGGAGGAGAAACCCCAAATCCATGAAGAGAAATAGTCCTTCTAAGATAATTGTCTTGGGCCTTGGTCTGTCGCTGCTTCTTGGTCTGGTCGGAGAAATCCTTGCACAGGAGCCCACGCTCGAGGGACTTCGAACGCGGCCGACCAAGTTGGAAGAGCGTCTGACTTCCAAAGAGATTCTGAAGCCGACTGCGGAGCCTTTCTTTGAGGGGCCTGTGGATCCGGAAACCTTCCAACTGGGACCGGGAGATCTTTTGTCCATTTATCTCTGGCGTCCGACGGTCACGCAATTTCCCGTGAGGGTAAATGCGGAGGGCCAGGCGGTCATTCCGACGGTTGGGCCCGTGGAAGTGACGGGAATGTCTCTGGCCGATGCCAAAGAGGCGATGCTTCGCAAAGTGTGCGAGCGATTTACGGGAGCGGAATTGACCATCTCGCTCGATGAAGTGCGAACCTTTCGCGTTCATGTTTGCGGGGCTGTGACGATGCCGGGCAGCTATTTGGTTCCCGCGACGGCTCGGGTGGCGGATGCGATTTTCTTGGCTGGGGGTCTTTTGAGACGCCCAAGAGCAGAATGGGATACGACTTCCGTCGCCGTCGCTTCCGAGCGGCGCATTCAGGTCTTTGCGGCAAACAGGCCGGATAGCCCGCGGCCGGCGGATTTGCTCCTCTTCGAGAAGGCGGGCCGGACGCAGGCCAATCCCTATCTTCGTGACGGAGACATCGTCCGGATACCCTTCAAAGAAGAGAAAGTCTCTGAAGTCGGCGTATTCGGCGGGGTGTTTGCCCCAGATCTGTTTGAATATGCACCGGGGAACAATCTGACGGATCTTATCGACCTGGCAGGAGGAATCCGGTCGTCGGCGAGACTCTTTGCCTCCTACCTCGTGCGAGCGGACGGCCGGCGCGTGACTGTTTCGGATTCCGCCGCCTTGAAAACAGAGGTTCAGCCCGGGGATCGCCTCTATGTGCCGATGAAGCACGACCCGCCTCGCTTTGGCACGGTTAGTTTAAAAGGAGAAATCGCACAGCCCGGAAGCTATCCTATTGAGATCGGCAAGACCACCTTGAGCCAAGTACTCAAAGAAGCGGGAGGATGGCTTTCGAGTGCGGCCATAAACAGCGCGCGGCTGATTCGTGCTCCGTCGGAATTCCGCGATGCGGAGAAGGGGCGGCTCTTGCGCTTTCGAGGAGCGGGAAATTTCGTGGAAAAGAGCGATGTTGAAAACGAATTGACGGCCGCGTACGAGCGTTGGCTCGGAACCACAGTCGTTCTTGATCTCTCCCGGTTGGATGAGAACGATATTGTCTTGCAGGATGGAGATGTCCTGGAAATTCCGAAGCAGCCGCTGGGCATTCGAATGCTGGGGTATGTCCATCAAGCGGGAGAAACACCCTACCATCCGGGATGGGATTTGAATGACTATCTCGAGGCCGTGGGTGGCATGAATCGGGGCGGTTGGAAATCCCGGACGCAAGTTGTGAAAGCGAGCACAGGCAACATTGTGCTCTACTCCTCCGAAGTGCGGCTTGATCCGGGAGATATTATCTTTGTGCCGTTGAAACCGCCCGGCACGACTTGGAATCAGTTCAAGGATGGTCTGAGCATGGTCTCTCAAGTCGCCACGATTGTGTTCATCGTCATTTCGGCTTCGAAATAGCCGGTACTTCAGGGGAGAAAGCATGCGGGAAGAAATGAAAAACGGGCTCCGGAGGGAATTATGAGGGTAGTTGAAAGAGCCGCACTTATAGGGATTCTTTTTCTCTTGGTCTTTGCGTGGGGATGCACGCGCAAGAAGGGAGTGACGGAAGAGGGAGGTCCTTCGCGTCCTGTTGGCGGCATTTACCTCGAGCTCTCTCGAGCCACCCTCGATGTAGAGCCGGGCGGATCAGACACGATTTCCGTCTTCATCACGGTCTTTGACCAGAACCTCGTCGGCATCGAGGGCGTGGATGTCGAGATAAAGGCGACGGGCGGTGTCGTGGGTCAACCGGCGGCGACCGACTCCAACGGCCATACAACAACCTTGTGGAGCTCTGCGGGAGATTTCGGTTCCTTCCAAATCATTGCGATTGCGGCAGGCAAGAGCGATACGGCAAGGATTCAAGTAAACAGCACGGAGTCGCGCTTTGGCATCCTCACAGTCAGCGCCTATCCGCTCGTCATCTATGCGGATCATTGCCGCAGTTTCGCCAATATCACAGCGACCCTGAAGGACCAATACGGCGTCGCCCAGGCGGGCGAAGTCATTCAGTTCGCAACTCCGAGATTGGGGAGTGTGAACTCGGAAGCGACGACGGACAGCTTCGGCATTGCCCGCGTGACTTTCTGTGACCAAGAAGGGATTTCAAGTGTGCCGGATTCGGCTCCGGTTGTGGCGCGATATGCCGAATGGGGCTTGGCGGACACGGTCTATATCTTAATTGAGCCCGAAGAACCTGTGGGCGAAGTCAATCTGATGGTTCAACCCGATGAAGGCATCGCCGGTAAGGACTCGGCAACGGTGCGCGTCAATGTCTTCTTGGAGAACGGCCTTCGCGCCCCGGACAATACGAAAGTGGAGTTCTTTACCGACTGCGGCACCTTCAAGCAGGACACGGTCGCCACGACCAACGGCGTTGCATTCAACACCTACTATTTCTGCCCGACACGGGGCACCACGATCGTCTATGCACGAGTGCACGGAATTCAGTCGAATGATTTCGCGGTGACGGTGAATCCCGGCGCTCCCAAGACGGTCAATGTTGACGCCACGCCCAGTGAAGTCTATGTCGGCTCGCAAGAGCTGGTTTCGGTGACGGCTCAAGTGCGAGACACGATGGGCAATCCGGTTTTTGAAGGAGCCTTAGTGAGCTTCTCGACCACACTCGGTTCGATCACCCAAAATGCGCCGACGGATAATGACGGCATTGCGCGGGCAACCTTGAATCCCGGAACGCAGGCAGGAAACGCGATGGTAAAGGCGTGGATAGGACTTGCCGCGGATTCAACCGCGGTGCGCATCATCGCCGGCACAGCCAATACGCTGGCCTTGACGGTCGCTCCGCCCTCCATTCAAGTGCGAGGCACCGGCGGCACGGATCAAGCCTTGGTCACGGCGACCGTTCTCGATGCAAACCAAAATCCCATACCCGACGGAAAGTGGATTGCTTTCCAGATCATAAGCGGTCCCGGAGGAGGAATCAATATCAACGGCCACGGAACAATTGACTCGGCACAGACTTCCGGAGGGGTGGCCCGTGTCACGCTGAATGCAGGCATTTATCCGGGACTGGTGGACCTTCGCGCGTCTACCTGGGTGGATGAAGTCGAAATTTTCGCTCATAAGTCGAACATCTCCGTCGTGGCGGGGCCGCCCGCTACAATCAGCCTTCAGCCCAGAGAAATCGGCACGAACGCCGGTGGCGGAGCGTGGGCGGTGGAGGTGGCCGCGCAGGTTCGCGATATGTATAACAACCCCGTGGCGAACAACTGGGCAGTCTTTTTCAGCGTGGAACCGGATATTGCTTCGATTGTCTCCGACCAAGTCTACACAGGCAACCCGAACGAGAATGGCGATTCGCGGCCGGGCTTCGCCTACACGCAGCTTACTTGGCTCAGCTCCATGACCTTCCGAGAAGTGGTCATCAGCGCCGAGTGCCGCCCGCCGGACGGAATGGTCCGGGAAGACACGACTTTCGTGCTGCCTCTTCAGGAAGGGGAACTGAATCTCTTGTGTACGCCGCAGCACTGGCATTTCACGGATGATGGGGATCCCACGCGGATTCGATGTCTGGCTACGGTTCAAGACGGCCACCATGTCCTGATCAATGGCGCGCGTGTCTTCTATTTCTCGCAGCGTGGGCACTTCTATACCGCTTCGACGGGGGGCGTTCGTGCCGATGAGTATGCCAGCGGGACGCCACCGGCGGAAAATGGCCAGGCCATCCTGTGGCTGCGCGTCGAAGAGCAATGGGCTTTCCCAGATCCGATAACACCGGAGACGACCTGCGAGGTGCGCGTGGAATTGCTCTATTACGGCGGCGTGGCCTCGGATGCGGTCATTGTGCAACTCCAGCGTGGTTCCGGCGGCCAATAAGCCAAGAAATCACAGACAAAGCCATTATGCCAAAACGATTAGGCGACATTCTCCTCGAACGAGGAAAAATTACTCAGAAGCAACTCGGCGATGCTCTGTCCCGGCAGACGGACAGTCACCAGAAATTGGGTGAGACGCTCGTCAGCTTGGGTTACGCGGTCGAGGACGATGTGGTTGCCGCGCTCGGCGAGCTGTGGGGTATTCCGTTTGTGCGCAGCGACGAAATCCTGATGGCGTCCGAGGATGTCGTGCGCATTGTTCCCGAACTCTTCGCGCGAGAGAATCGTCTGATCCCCGTGGCGATTGAAGATAAAATCCTCAAAGTCGCCATGGCCGATCCCGACGATATCATCGCCATTGACAATCTTCATAAACTCTCGAATCTGACCATCGAAGCCCACCTGGCGGCACCGAGCACCATTGAGAACGCGATCGAGCAGCTCTATGTGAGAGTGCGAAAAGCCGGCGAGATGACGGATGTCATCGGGAACCTGCAGTTCTTCGCCGAGTCCGACACCGAAGAAGAAGGCCTGATGGACATGACGAAGGTCCAGGCGGGCCTCGAAGATGCGCCGGTGGTCAAACTCGTGAATCTCATGATCGCCGACGCTCTGCGCGAACGCTCGACGGATATCCATATAGAAGTGCAAGAAGAAAAAGTCTCCGTGCGTTTCCGAATTGACGGCGTGCTGCAAGAAGTCATGACGCCGCCGAAGGCCTCGCATCCGGGCATTATCTCGCGACTGAAGATTCTCTCGAAGCTCAACATCGCCGAAAAGCGACTGCCTCAAGATGGCCGGTTCACGATTCTTTCGCCGGAGAAAGAGGTGGATGTGCGCGTGTCGATTCTGCCGACGGTCAATGGCGAGAAGATCGTGCTGCGCCTTCTGGACAAAGGTGGCTTCGCTTTCAATCTGAACACGCTCGGCATGGACGACCAGATGCTCATGATTTTCCGACGCTGGATTCGCCAGCCTTATGGAATGATTATTATCTCCGGCCCCACAGGCTCCGGCAAATCCACCACGCTCTACGCGGCGGTGAAGGAAATCAAATCCGCGGAAGATAATATCATCACGGTCGAAGACCCTGTCGAATATCACCTGCCCGGCATCAATCAGGTGCAGACGAAACCGAAAATTGGTCTCACTTTTGCCAATGCCTTGCGCTCCATTCTGCGGCAAGATCCCGACAAGCTCCTTATCGGCGAGATTCGCGATGAAGAAACAGCCGATATCGCCGTGAAATTCTCGTTGACCGGCCATCTGGTTCTTACGACCTTGCATGCCAATGACGCCGCTTCCACAATCACGCGCCTTTTGGATATTGGCGTGCCGCCGTTCTTGGCGGGGTCGTGTTTGAATTTGGTGATGGCACAGCGGCTTGTGCGCAGAATCTGCCCCCAATGCAAGGAGCCGTATGAACCGAGCCATGCCGAATTTGAAGCGCTCCGACTCTCCCCGGATAATGTCAAAGGCAAGACTTTTTGTCGCGGCCGGGGATGCGCCTATTGCCGCCACACAGGCTACTATAGCCGAACAGGTATCTTCGAGCTTCTGGAGATGAGGCAGCCTGTCCGCCGGCTTGTCTTCGACAACGCCAACGAGGAAGAATTGCGCGCGACCGCTTCTAAGCTCGGCATGTTGACTCTGCGCGACGCCGCCCTTGCGAAAATCTACGCCGGTATCACCACGCCTCACGAAATGCTGCGCGTGACCGTGCAGGAGTACTGATAAGGATTCCGGTCAGGTTGAGAACCTGACTCGGCGAGGAACTTCGGCCAAGGTTTCAAGCGATCGTTTTTTCATTACAAACATTGAGACAGTTGTGGCCATTGGCCCAAAGGAGGTGTACCGTGAAAAACGCTCTGAGGCGGATGGGTTCTGCAGGTGTACCATCATTTACTGTTGTGCTCATGTCAGGTCTCTTGTTGGTTGGCTGCGCTGCCTCCCTGAGTACCGTATCAGACGTCAATGGCTATCGTGAACAGGGGAACGTTACCGCGCTTGTCGGAGTTCTTGCAAGCGGTCGTCACCCGGCAGAAGCCCGTATCGCCGCTGCGGATGCACTGGCGAAGATAGGTCCGCCAGCGATTCCCCAGTTGATCGAGCTTTACCAGGCTCTGAACCCGGACAACTTCGCTGGTCGTGACGAGAAATTCCAGGCTCGGGTAAATCTCGGTCGGTGTCTGATAGCGTATTCGCTTGGCAAGATGGGACCAGCGGCAGAATCGGCAGTTCCAGCTCTGCTCGTGGGCCTCAGACTTCCCGAGATAAGCACTTTCGACCTGACGCAACACTTCAACAAAAAGGAGGGAGCGGCCTACATTGAGCTGTTTCAGAGCTGGGGACTATTTTCCATGCCAGAGACATACTCCATAATCAGCACATATCGCCCATCCATTTCAGGTGTACCACAACCGGTGGAAAGGTATAGCCACACTATCAAGGCGGTGAAGTTTCTTGTTGGGGCAAACGCCATCATCAATATAAAGAGAAATGTCGACGAGATCGTCATGACCCTTGAAGCAATGGGTGAATCTGAGGCTATCTATGAGATTGGGAGAAATGTTGATGAGATCATCATGACCCTTGAAGCAGCAGGTGAATCTGAGGCTGTCTCTGCGCTCCTCGAACTCAACTTGGAATGCGTGTCCATTAAGGAGCTGTTTCCTGAGCTGTTTTCTGGGGACGCGAATACGAGCGCATACGGGGAGAAGAGGCTCTCGGGCGTAAGTGTAGCCCCAAATCCATTTCACATCGATGAAATGGGCGGTTGGGCTCAAGGCATCCGAGTTCAGGGGATTCCTAGGGGAGGAGCCTTGATTGAGATATTTAAAATATTTGAGATAGGCGACGAGACAATAAAGGAACGGATCCTGTTCGATGTTGCAGAGCAAGGAACATGGATTTGGCATGGCGAATGTATAATCGGCACAATGGCTGGAGAGGGAAAATATTACTTGCGGGTGATTACGGGTGGTTTGGTCCTGCACAAGGAATTCGTCATAGTTCAGTAGACGACGAATCAGTGGCGTGATCATTGGCGTCTCGCTGACTGCATACACCAGCCGGTCGCATACGTTGTTCCCGTTCATCGAATGACGGAGGAACTCTACTGTAATACTTCGGAGGTGCCAAATGTGTAAGTCTGTTGTGGTCATTGGCTTATCTCTTGCCCTCTTGGTCGGTTGTACTTCAAGTCTGCACCGTTGGAATCGTGCAAAATCCATAGACAACATAGAGGGATACGAACACTTTCTCAAGGCTCACCAGGTTAATTCCTATGCGCACCAAGCGCGCATAAGGCTGGGAGAACTCTACTTTGAAAACGCTATCCGTGACGGGACTGTTCCTATCATCAAGACTTATCTGGATTTTGTGATCAAGAATCCTGCGTATGCCGATTCCCTCCAGCCTTTACTTGTTTCCATCCAAGATCCAAAGATGATCGAGGATATTTTTCAGCTGTATCAGGGAAAAGCACAAGTGTTGGACTGTGCATTTCTCTCTGCCTATCCAGACAACGCAACTATCCGGCGGCACATGGGGTATGAGTATGAAATGAGGTATGAGCCGCCCTATGGCATCTTCTGTACCTCCTGGAAAAGAACGTGGACCGTCCATGGTTGCGATTGGGAAGGCGTCGGTGGAATACCTGAGTGGGGCTATCTGCAGCGTGAGGTCTTATTGACGTTTTACATCACTGGGGACGTAGACTTGTCCCAGCTTGAGTGTAGTTGTGGAGAGTGCCCCGAAGATATCTACAAGCCTTCCTCTTATGGATTTCTGACCTTTCCAGGCATAGATCTAAGAGTGCGTACTGTCAGCTTTCGTATGTCCCGTGATAATCTGTTTGTTTGTTGCGCACCGATATCAAAGCCCATTCACATGAGACTGCGATACCGAGGATGCGGCAAATGGCTGGCACTGTGCGATTCCTGCACGGATCCGACCATTCGGGAAGAGGACTAACTGTGGCGATGGGAACGCTGGGAGCCGCGATCATCGAGACATGGGCGTCCTCGGTACCGCATGGGTCTCATGAGTTGCTCATCAACAAATGGCAGGAGAGGCGAGGAACATGATCCAAGGCACGGGGGGCGAGAGGTCGGTCCCGCTTCGGCCACTATGCTCCGGCCAGGATGACATCCCGCCTCGGTGAGGATTACGGGCGGGTGACACACCTGCCGCGCGAAAACATCGCATAATCATGCCAACTTATTCTTATGTGATACGCGATACGGAAGGGCGACGGCTCGAAGACAGCTTGAAGGCGGTCAATTATGAAGCGGCCCTCGAATCCCTGCGCAAGAAGGGGGCGGGACAGATTGTCTCTGTGCGCGAGATTCGGGGAGGTGTGGCGCTTGATGAGATGACCGTTGGCGAGCGGGTGAGTCTCAGTCTCTATCGGCTCCGCCATCGTGTGCCTCTTAAGACCCTTGTTTTCTTCACGCGCCAGCTTTCAACCATGTTCTCCGCCGGTCTCACCATCGAGAAATCCATTCAAAACCTCTTGGCCGAGGAGAAAAGTCATCGCTTCAGACGCATTCTGGCGCAGGTCTCGACGGATCTCAAGAAAGGATATGCGCTGTCCGAAGCCATGGCCAAGCATCCGGGCGTTTTTTCGAACCTCTATGTGGCCCTTGTGCATGCGGGCGAAATCTCCGGCAATCTGCATGTGATTCTGGAGCAGCTATCGGACTATCTCGAATCCGTGGCCGACACGCGGCAGAAAGTGATTTCAGCACTGTCGTATCCGATTTTTTCGCTCTGTTTCCTGACGGGCGTCATCAGCTTCCTGCTGCTTGTCGTCGTGCCGAAGTTCGCCGATGTCTATATGCGTTTCAATACTCGCCTGCCCGCACCCACCCGCGTTCTCATCGGCATCGCTCACGCCATTTCCAACAATTTCTTCATCGTGGCGTTCCTGGTCATTGCATCCGTGATTGTCTTGTGGATCATCAGTCTGACGCCGCGCGGAGGATATATTTGGGACAGCATCAAATTGCGCTTCCCTGTTTTTGGACACTTGGTTCTGAACAGCTTGATGGACAAGTTCGCGCGGACTTTCGGAATTCTCATCGGGTCGGGTGTGCCGGTTTTGGAGTCCATGGGTCATGCGGTGCGCGTCGTCGAGAATCGCGTTATCGGCCGAGGTCTGCGCGAGGCTCGCGGGCTGATCAAGGACGGCTATGCCATCTCCGTCTCGCTGAAGAAATCGGCGGTCTTTCCTCCCATTCTCGTGCAGCTCATCGCGACCGGGGAAGAGACGGGCGAGATGGACAAGCTGCTGAATAAGGCGGCGCAGTTCTACAGCAAGCAAGTGGATGCGACCATCGGCCGCCTCACCTCTCTGATAGAACCGATTCTCATTATTCTGATCGGAATCGTCATCGCTTTGATTCTCATCTCGGTTTATCTGCCGGTCTTCATGTTAGGGCGGGCCGTGCAAATGGGTGCATGAGAGCGTTTGCGAAGGACATGGAATGACCGAAGTCGCTTTTCCGCTTTCACGCGTTTGGCTTTTTATCATAGCGGGGATTGCCGGTGCCGTCTTGGGCAGTTTCGGCAATATGCTCATCTGGCGCCTTCCGCGAGACGAGTCCATCGTGAAACCTCCGTCGCATTGCACGAAGTGCGGACATAAAATCCGGTTCTTTGACAATATCCCGATTTTGAGTTTCGTTTTGCTTCGGGGTCGCTGTCGAGACTGCAGCGCACCCATTTCACCCCGGTATTTCCTCGTGGAACTCGCGTCGGCACTCCTCTTGATCGGCGCGGCCATCGCCTATGGGTGGTCTCTTGAAACTTTGTTCTATGGAGTCTTTCTCTGGGCATTGCTTATCTTGGCGATCATTGATTTCGAGCATGAGCTCCTGCCTTTTGCGATAACGATCCCCATGACCTACTTTGGACTCTTTGGCGCGCTCCTTGGGGCGACTCTGCCCGTGGAATGGGCGCTGGCCGGCTCGGCAGTCGGACTGCTTTTCCTCCTCGCCCTCTTCTACTTGGTTGGATTCGTCGTTAGGCGGGAGGCGATGGGAGAAGGGGATATCGTCTTTGGCATGATGGCGGGGATGTATCTTGGGGTGGACAAAACGATGCTCATGATGTTCTTGGGTTCCCTCCTCGGAGTCTTGTTGATGGTTCCACTGTTTCTGCTGCGCCGCAAGAAGGCGTCGGCTCCTTTTCCGTTCGGGCCTTTCTTGGCGTTCTCAGCCGCGTTAGCAATTTTCTTCGGAGCGGAAATCGTGAGATGGTATGTAGAGCTGTTTGGATAATTGGGAAAGAGAGGCGCACTGTAAGTAACTGATATAATGAAAGATATGCGCCAGAAAACGAGAAGGGAGATGGATGGCAGATGAACGGGAAGAGGCAGGAGATCGTGCTTGACTTTTGCATTATAGAGTATTATCTTTAAAAATTGAGCATCCTTAATCTATCTATTGATTTGTTCTATAGATAAATGGGTCCCCTGGGGCCATCAGCGAATCATCAAGGAGGAAACACCATGTCGAGGAAACTTTTTGTTCTGTTGCTAATGGGAGTTCTTGGAGTCAGCCTGCTTTGGGCGGCGCCAGAGAAGGGATTCTATCTGCGCAAGTTGCCCTATAATCTCCCTGTGATGGGGACCGCGAATGATCCCGCACTCACTGTTCCGGTAATGCCGTGGCGACCGTCTCGCGACACCTTCGATGACTATGTCGGCAGCATCGATACTGCCGGAACAACCTACTATGATTACCAGCACAACGGGACGGCGGGCAAAATGATTGCCGTGGATGATTTGGGCTATGTTTCCGTCGTCTGGATGAACGGTCTTTATGAAGATCCCGCAAGGTCACGCTATGTCTATTACAATGTCTGGGATCCTACCCTGAACAACTTCATCTTCGACCCGGATGGCATTCGCATTGACGCGTCCCAGCGCGCAGGCTACATCAGCCAAGCGACCAATGCCGATGGCTTCTGTTTCCCGGCGTTTCACCAAATAACCACCAATGCCAACGCCCATGCCGCCGCCGCAGGCGATTATGCCGCCTACAGCGACGCCTATACGACGATCGAACCGGAATGGTGCTATGAAGGCGGCGAGGATATCGAAATCATTTGGCCCAAAATTGACATGGATATCAATGGGATCCTGCATATGGTATCGACGGAGAATCCGGCCAGTGGCGTGGCAGGGGATCCCCAACGGATTTACTATTCGCGGGGAGTTCCGGAATTTGACCAGGACGGATTCTTTCTCGATATTCATTGGGAGCAGATGAGCTGCGGTGGATTTGACTTTGTCGATTCGGTCATGGTCATTGCACCGGATATCGCCTGCTCGAGGCATTCAGAGCGTGTCGCCATCGCTTGGTCTCACAGCATGGATGATCTAACCAGCAGTCCTTCCCAATACAACAACGAGATCTACCTGCAGGTCTCTCAAGACGGAGGTCTCAATTGGGGCGACCCAATCAATGTGACACAGTGGACGGACAGGGATCCGGAATGCTGGTATTACACCCAACCGGGCGATATTACCTGCAACCGCGACACTTTGCGAGTCTATACAGACTGCTCGATTCTACTCGATGAAGACGACTACATTCATATCGCGTTCACCGTGTCCGGATTCTGGTGGTATCTCCCCGACCAGACCGACACAGGTTGGATTTCGATTGCGCAATCCTTGACTTACCACTGGAGTGAGCAGACTCAGTACTTCAGCTTGGTGGGCAATGGCTGGTATCCTGCCTATGACCCGGGAGCGTGGCAGCGGAGCTTGCAGCGGCCGAATCTGGCGATTGATCCCTCCAATGGGTATCTCTATTGCTCCTATATGAGATATGACACTCTCACCTATACGGAGAATGGTTTCCCGATAGCCGACGCCTGGGTCACGGTCTCGACGAATAATGGGTGCTCGTGGGCCGCCGCAACCAATGTAACGAATACCGAGGGTGAGAATCCTCCGATTCCCGTGCCGACGGGAGAGAGCATGCACGAGCGCGACATTACCGTTGCGAGGCTGGTGACGGATGGCCTGCTGCATATGGAATATGTTTTGGATAAGGACGCAGGCGGCGTTCCGCAGAGTGAGGGTGTGGCCACTCTGAATCCCGTGATCTATCAGCGGATTCCGGTATCTCAAATCGCCACCTCACCGCTGATAGAAGAATATCCGATACACTGGGACTCCGTGGGATACCCGCGCTGTTCGGGGGATGTGTTGACCGATGCGCGCGAACTGCCCGGACAGTTCCTGCTCTACCCGAACTATCCCAATCCCTTTAATCCCTCGACGATGCTTCAGTTTGACTTGGCCAAGGCCGCCAAGGTGACGCTGAAGGTCTACAATGTCTTGGGACAGGAAGTCGCCTCCCTCTTCGACGATGCCAGCCTCTCGGCGGGAGTTCATCGTGTGGAGTTCGACGGCTCGAATCTGGCGTCCGGAGTCTATATCTATTCGCTCATGTCGAATGGCTACGCAGCCTCCAAGAAAATGGTGCTGATGAAGTAGGCTCGGGATTGCTTCCTTCGTTTCTTCAGGGCCAGGTGTGCCATGTTTTCAGCACCTGGCCCTTTTCATCGAGAACCTCGGTGTTCCAATTATGAACTTCGTTGATCAGGCTCTCATCACGATCAAGGCAGGCGACGGAGGGAAAGGATGTGTTTCTTTCCGGCGGGAGGCCTTTGTCCCAAAGGGTGGACCTGACGGGGGAAACGGTGGGCGCGGCGGGGATGTTCACTTCCGCGCGGATCCCCACCTCTCGACTCTGCTCGACTTTCACTACAAGAAAGACTATCGCGCCGAAGACGGCGCCCCCGGCCAGGGAGCGCGGAAATCAGGTCGTCAGGGGGCAGGTCTCGAAATCCGCGTGCCGTGCGGAACACAGGTCTTCGAGGGAGATGAGCTGATTGCCGATTTCGTCACGGCGGAGCAGCGGGTATGTATTGCGCGAGGCGGCAAGGGCGGGCGAGGAAATGCGGAATTTGCCACGAGCACGCGCCAAGCTCCCCGCCACGCCGAACCCGGGCGTCCGGGTGAACAACGCACGCTTGGGCTCATTCCAAAGCCTGTTACTATTCCATCACCGTAGGCCTTTTTTTGGTCTAGTCCATAGTCTGTGAATCTGGTCATCGCCCACGCGTTTATTTCTGTAAAAGTTCCTTT
>JAZDIW010000109.1:0-6928 GCA_043804575.1 bacterium | reverse complement strand
TCTTTTTCGCGCGGCTGTCCTTCCCCGAGTCCCTGACACTCCCTCTCCACTAAGCCCGCCACCGCCGCAACATCCACGATCAATTCTATTCCTCCAAAAACAAACCCCGCCCAAACAACGGGGTTTGTCAGCAGTCTGAGCCACGCAGTCTTTTCTGCGTGGCTTTTGATCGCTCTCGGCGAGCAATTTACTTGAGGAGTACCATCTTGTGCGCTGCGGTGAAATCATTGACTTGGATGCGATAGACATAGATGCCCGATGGAAGACTCCGGCCATCAAAGGTAGCCGAATAGATTCCAGCCGGCTGGAATTCCTTCACCAGAGTGGCTACTTCGCCTCCGGTGATGTCAAAGACGCGAATCGTCACCAGGCCGGCGTCCTTCAGCGTGTAGCCGAAGCTTGTCGTCGGATTGAAGGGATTCGGATAGTTCTGTGTCAAGGTATACTCGCGCACGGCCTCGGGCCCGTAAGGCGTGGCACTTGCCGTCCGGTCATAGGTGTGACGCGCGCCGCCGATGTCCACGCTGCTGAGCCGGTAGTAGTAAGTCGTTCCGGATACCAAATGCTGATCCGTGTAGCTGTAGCTCTTCGGTGTCTGGCTCGTTCCACTTCCGGGAACCTGGGCAATTTCAGTCCAAGTCGCCTTATCGAATGACCGCTCAATAGCGAAATGATCATTGTCTCTTTCGCTGGCTGTGCTCCAGTCAAGACGAACGGCCTCAACAAGCGCCGTGGCCGTGAAGACGGAAAGCTCCACGGGCAGGATTTGGTCAATCGTCATGCAGAAACATCCATGACGATTGTCAGCATTGCGCGGCACGCAAAGTCTCAGCACATAGACACCGGATGCCACCTCTACGACCTCCCAGGAAGGTGTGCCTGAGCCGGGCACGCAGGTCGTGTCATCGCACTGAGTCATGCTTGGATCACAGCCTTCTTCAAAGAGAATAGCTGGAATAATTGGGGGGTCAAAGGGCGTAATGAGAGGGATATCCAAATACTCGTCGCAGTAACATAGCATGACACAGTAGGACCCGGGGCCCGTGATTTCCGCCGGCCCAAACGGTGCACAGCAATCCCAACGATCCCAAAGATCTATTGGCAGAATCTGAGTCGGGCCGGAATCGTCAATCATGAAGCTCCGATTGGCTCCGCCTTCCCAATCGCACGAACCGCCGTCTTTGTTGTACTTGTATTGCACTGTAGGGTTAGATCCCGCGGGAAATGTGTACTGACCCTCAAAAATAAAATCACCATCCGGGTCGCTCATGGCCAGATCACAGGGAACCCAACCGTGGAAATCACCCGTAAAGAAAACGCCATTGGCGTACCACGATGGATCAGGGCAGGCCATGTCCACCCGAAAGGTTACGGTCACATCCTGCATGGTTGCCGGAGTGATGACCAAGTAGAACGGAGGGCTCTGATTTCCGCAGCCTCCTTGAGTCTGTGCACCAAGATACCAACTGCCGTCCGTGCTGTCGAAGATATTGATGTACCAGTCCTCGTTTACGCCTGTTTCGGTCTCCGTGGCGAGGATATATCCTCGATACTCGTCATTGTTTCCCACTTCGCCGAGATAGTCCATGGCCACAGAGTCATACTCCGTAACGGTTGCCTTCTTGAAGTAGAGCCACGCCGCTAATCCTGGGCATTGGCCCCCACCGGGTGTACAGCCGTCCTTCCAAATCTGGATATAACAGGGGATATCCTCGTGGTTGGGGTAGGATGCACCGCTGCAGGGCCAGATTTCTCCCGCCCAACCGATGGCGCCGAGGCTGCTGCTGACCCCGATTGCCAGCAGCATGGCCAGAACAAAAAAAACCTTCACTTTCATCTCATCCTCCGTAACTACATAATGATTAATATATTATGTCGTGAACCTGACGAATTGTAGTGCCGCCTTATTGCAGTATAGTTAATATACACCAGCCATCTGAACTTGTCAAGAGTTTTTTTTATGGCATCCAGAGAGCTTTCTGCCCCTGAGAATCTGTTCATCCATGATCCAATCTAATTTTAAACGCATAACCTCAAACCACGAATCCGACGGTCTACTTCAGAGACGGCCTCCGGGGTAGGAAAGCCCATATTCTTGTTGCGTTTTCCTATATCTTTCTTTATATTTATGTTGGGATTTATTTTGAATAGATGTGTCCGCCCCCGTAGCTCAGGTGGATAGAGCGCTGGCCTCCGGAGCCAGGTGCGTGGGTTCGAGTCCCGCCGGGGGTACATTGCTTTTCTGCTCAACCGCAATTTTTCAAGAAGTCTTTCATGGGCGAAACTGGACAAACGCAATCTCCCTCGCCGGAGCAAGGAATCAGCGAGGATGAAAAGATTCTCTCCGTTATGGCCTACATCCCTGTCGTCTGCCTGATTCCGCTGATGCAAAGGGAGCGAAGCCCCTTTGTGGCGAGTCATGCTCGTCTGGGCTTTGTGCTGTTTCTTGTTGAACTGATGGCCGTGCTGCTCCGGCTCCGGATTATCTGGGACGCGGTCATTTTCCTGTGCGTCTGCCTTGCACTCATCGGGATCTATCGGGTTTTGAAGGGAAGGGATTATCACCTCCCCTTTCTGTCCGATCTATTTCATAAGCGTTGGTAGGATCAAAGTTCTCTTGAGGAAACCGCTTTGCGAATTATCGAAAAAGTGAGAAAATATCAGAAGGCCCGAGAGGTGATTGCGGCCGGCATTTATCCCTATTTCCGCCCGATCGAATCGGACCAAGACACGGTCGTCGGCATGTATGGGAAGCAAGTCTTGATGCTCGGCTCCAATAACTATCTTGGGCTGACAAATCACCCCGAAGTCAAGCAGGCGGCCATAGAGGCGATTCAGCGCTACGGCACCGGCTGCGCGGGTTCGAGATTTCTGAATGGAACGCTGCGCATTCATATCGAGTGTGAGGAGAAGCTGGCAGAGTTTATGGAAAAGGAAGCGGTTCTCCTCTATTCGACGGGATTCCAAGTCAATCAGGGAGTGATTTCCGCCCTCGTGGGTCGAAACAGTGTGGTGGTGACGGATTCACTCGACCATGCCTCCATAATTGACGGCGCCCGGCTCGCCTTCGGCAAGATGGCGAAATTCCGCCATAACAGCTCTGCGGACCTTGAGCGGGTTCTGAAGAATCTGGGTTCCAAGAGCAAGCTGGTGGTGACCGAAGGCATTTTCTCCATGGACGGTGATATTTGCAGGCTCCCCGAAATCGTCGAAGTCTGCAAGAAGTATCATGCGGATATTTTCTTGGACGATGCGCATTCGATCGGTGTCTTGGGTCCCAAGGGAGACGGCACGGCCAATCACTTCAGGCTGAACGGCGAAGTGGAAATGGTCATGGGGACTTTTTCCAAATCCCTGGCTTCCATCGGCGGTTTCGTGGCGGCCTCCGAAGATGTCATCCACTATCTGAGACATCACAGCCGGGCGCTCATCTTCTCGGCGAGTCCTCCGCCTGCTTCGGTTGCGGCGGTGATTACCGCTTTGAAAATCATCGTGCGAGAACCCGAAAGGCGCGAGCTTCTCTGGCGCAACGCGAATCACCTGCGCAGTGGACTGAAGGCCATCGGTTTCGATACCGGCAAATCCGAAACTCCCATCATCCCCGTTTTCATCGGGGATGAAATCAAAGCCTTCCATGTCTGTCATTGGCTGCAAGATGAGGGAATCTTTGTCAATCCGGTCGTGCCACCGGCGGTTCAACCCGGCCAGAGTATGATTCGCTTCTCCGTGATGTCCACGCACACGATAGAACAACTCGATTTCGCCCTCGATAAGCTGGAGAAGCTGCCGCGTTTGTTTCATCTTGCGCAGGAGTCCGAGAGTGTCTCTTCAAATCGAACCGGTTCAGAGCAAGTCATCAGTTAGGGAGTTCATCCGGTTTCCGTGGGAAGTCTATCGCGGCGATTCGAATTGGGTTCCGCCGCTCCTTGTCGACCAGCGATTTCTCTTTGACAAGACGAAGCATCCCTTCTATGAGCACGGGGAGGTCCAGCCGTTTCTGGCACGGCGAGACGGCCGGGTTGCAGGACGAATCGCCGGCATAACAAATCGCGCTCACAACGAATTTCACAAGGATACGGTCGGTTTCTTCGGTTTCTTTGAATCCATAGATGACACGGAGGTTGCCCGCGCGCTTTTTCAGGCGGCGGGCGATTTTGTCAAAGCACGGGGAATGACGGCACTTCGCGGCCCGATGAGTTTCTCGACAAACGAAGAATGCGGGCTGCTATACGAAGGAGTTGACGGACCTCCCGTCGTCATGATGACCTACAATCCTCGCTATTACATTCGTCTTCTTGAGGATGCGGGTTTTCAGAAAGCGAAGGATCTTCTGGCTTATCAGATGACGCAGCCTGATCTTTCGGAGCGGCTGCAACGCTTGGGGCCGGCACTCGAAAAGCGTTTGCGGCTCCATGTCCGCAAGCTGAACATGAAGAACTTCTGGGCGGATGTGTGGCGTTTCCGTGACATCTACAATAAAGCTTGGGAGAGCAACTGGGGTTTTGTCCCGATGACCGATGCGGAGTTCGAGAAACTCGCGAAAGACCTGAAGCTCATCGTGGATCCTGATCTTGTTTGGTTCGCGGAGAATAGTGACGGTCAGCCCGTGGGTGCCAGCCTCGCGCTTCCCGATATCAATCAAGCGCTGGCCAAGATCAATGGGCGCCTATTGCCCTTTGGACTTCTGAAGCTGCTCTATCACAAGAGACGAGTTAACGGCGTGCGCGTCATGGCGATGGGTGTGATTCCCGAATACCGCCGCCGCGGCGTGGATGTTATTTTTTATTGGCGCACCTATTCGGAAGGAACGAAAAAAGGCCATACTTGGGGTGAGTTCTCCTGGATATTGGAGGACAACGAACCGATGAAAGAGGCCGCCACGATGATCGGCGCCAGGCCGTATAAGACTTATCGCATTTACGAGCGCTCGATATAGGTTTGACAAAGCTTCTTTGACATTCATGTGAAATCATTGACACTATCCAGTTGCCACCTTATCGGTGTGGACTCATTGCTAAGAAAGGAAGGTTCGGCAAATGACACAATACGCAAGTCCTTTCTGCTTTGAAGCTGGATGCACCCGTTTTTCGGGAATGAAGGGGAGCGAATATATTTGTGACGCCTTCCCCGAGGGAATTCCTGAGGATATTTTCTTGGGGAAAGTGCTACATCTGGGACCCTACGAGGGTGACTACGGTATCCAATATGATGGTCCCTTGGCTGAACAGGAACTGGTCGAAATTCAGGAAATCTTCAAAGAGACTACAGAATAGCCAAATGCTACATCGGTAATCCGCGCCGCGTCATGTGTCTCACATGCCCGGCCAAGCTCAAATTCTAATCAAGTATGTGTTATGTAGTGAAAGCAAATGTTCTCTGAAGTGACATCGGCGGCGGTGATGGGGGTGGATGCGTATCTGGTGCGGGTGGAAGCGCATCTCGAATCGGGACTCTACGCTTTTACGGTCGTGGGTTTGCCGGATTCGGCGGTGAAGGAATCGCGCGACCGTGTTTCGGCTGCTGTCAAGAATTCGGGTTTCATCTTTCCTCAGAGGCGCATCACCATCAATCTGGCTCCCGCGGACATTCGCAAAGAGGGAAGCGCGTTTGACCTGCCGATGGCCATTAGCATACTTGCCGCTTCGGGGCAACTTCAAATTGAGCGGCTGAACGGTGTGGGGATTTTGGGCGAACTTGCTCTCGACGGAAAAATTCGGTCCATAAGAGGTGTCTTGCCTGTCACGAATGCTGTCCGGCGCGAAGGATTGAAGGCTCTGATTGTTCCGGAAGAAAACGCGCGCGAGGCCGCGCTCGTTGATGGTATCAACATTTATCCGATGGAGTCTCTGCGCGATGCCGTGGACTTTCTGGCTGGCGCCGATGAGATCGAGCCTTTCACCGTCAATCGCGAGTCTCTCTTCTTGGAGTCGCGTGAGCATATCGGCGATTTCTCCGAAGTGCGCGGCCAAGCGGCGGCAAAGCGCGCTCTCGAAGTTGCTGCCGCCGGTGGGCATAATATTTTGCTGATTGGCCCGCCGGGTTCGGGCAAAACGATGCTGGCCAAGCGCCTGCCGACGATTCTGCCGGATTTCACGCTCGAAGAAGCCTTGGAGACGACGCAAGTCCATTCGGTTGCCGGACTGATGAGACCGGGGCAAGCGATTGTGGCGAACCGCCCCTTTCGCAGCCCGCATCACACAGTCTCGGACGCCGGACTTATCGGCGGAGGAGCGGTTCCCAGACCTGGTGAAGTGAGCTTGGCACACAACGGTGTTCTTTTCCTCGACGAGCTGCCCGAATTTCAAAGGAATGTGCTCGAAGTTCTGCGCCAGCCGATGGAAGATGGAAATGTCACGATTTCTCGCGCGGCGGTTTCGCTTACTTATCCCGCCAATTTCATGTTGTCGGCGGCGATGAATCCTTGCCCGTGCGGTTATCACACGGATCCTTTGCGCGAGTGTCGCTGCACGCCGGAACAGATTGCGCGATACCTCTCGCGCGTCTCCGGCCCGCTTCTGGATCGTATTGACATTCATGTGGAGGTTCCGCGCGTTCCGTGGCAGGAGCTTTCGTCCAAAGAAGCGGCGGAGACTTCGGAAAAGGTGCGTCAGCGGGTGCTGCTTTCCAGCCGCATGCAGCGAGACCGGTTCAAGGCGGCGCGCAAAGGACTTTACAGCAATGCCCAGATGACGAATCGAGAGCTGGAAAAATTCGTTCCGCTTTCCGACGACTGCATGAAGCTGTTGCAGCAGGCGATTACCAAGATGGGCTTTTCGGCGCGCGCCTATCACCGCATCTGGAAGGTCGCCCGAACCATCGCCGACCTCGAAGCGAGCGAGCATGTCTTGCCCAGTCATGTGAGCGAAGCGATACAATACCGGAGCCTGGATCGGATTCCGGGATTGAATGCGTGAGGGACTTCAGCCTG
>JAZDIW010000108.1:0-12578 GCA_043804575.1 bacterium | reverse complement strand
ATTTAAAAATTCCGGCCGGATGGTTTGCCGAAGCAATTCGGCAACTTGCTCCCTCAGACGCTGATAGACTCTCTCGGATTCCGGACCGGTAAGCGCTTCTCGCTGCGAGTGAATCAGGTCCGAGCCTATGTTGGAGGTCATGATGACAATGGTGTTCTTGAAATTAATCGTTCGACCTTGATTGTCCGTCAGGCGACCGTCATCCAAGACTTACAGCAAGATATTCCACACATCCGAATGCGCCTTTTCGATTTCATCCAATAGAACCACGCTATAGGGACGACGACGCACAGCTTCTGTCAGTTGTCCGCCTTCTTCGTACCCGATATATCCCGGAGGGGCACCGATGAGGCGCGAGACGGTGTGGCGCTCTTGGTATTCGCTCATATCAATGCGCACCATCGCCTGTTCATCGTCGAAAAGAAATTGCGCCAACGCGCGCGCGAGTTCCGTTTTCCCCACTCCGGTCGGCCCCAAGAAAAGAAAACTGCCGATGGGCCGATTCTCTTCGGCAAGGCCCGCGCGGCCTCGACGAATAGCATTGGCGACGGCAACGACCGCTTCGTCCTGACCGACCACGCGTGTGCGAATCTTCTCTTCGATTTGGAGAAGCTTCGTGCGCTCGCTCTCCAACATGCGCGAGACGGGAATATGAGTCCAGCGCGAAACCACTTCCGCGATATCCTCTTCGTCTACCTCTTCCTTCAGCATCACTCCCTTTGCGTGCAGGTCGGCCAGTTTCTTCTGCGCCGCTTCGAGAGACTTATTCAAATTCAGCAGCGTGCCATATCGAATTTCAGAGACGAGCGCAAGATTTCCCGCCCTTTCCGCCTGAACTTCCTTGGTCTTCTCTTCCTCCATCTGCTCTTTCAGCCCTCGGATTTCTGTTATCACTTCCTTTTCGCGCAGCCAGCGACCTCGAAGTTCGGTTTCTTCCGCTTTCAGGTCGGCAAGCTCCTTGTCAATTCGCTCGAGTCGTTCTTTGGCAGCGTCAGAGTTGTCCCTCGCAATGCCCACGCGTTCGATCTCGAGTTGGCGAATTCGGCGCACGAGAGTATCAATTTCTTCGGGAAGCGAGTCAATCTCCAAGCGCAATCGCGATGCGGCCTCGTCCACAAGGTCAATCGCTTTATCCGGCAGAAAACGGTCCGAAATATAGCGATGCGATAGCGTGGCCGCCGCGACCAATGCTCCGTCGGTGATGCGAACGCCGTGATGCACTTCATACTTCTCTTTCAAACCGCGCAAAATGGAAATCGTGTCTTCCACGCTCGGCTCACAGACCATCACGGGCTGAAAGCGGCGTTCCAGCGCGGCATCTTTTTCGATATGCTTGCGGTATTCATCGAGAGTCGTCGCGCCGACAGCGTGCAACTCACCGCGCGCGAGCGCAGGCTTCAGAAGATTCGAGGCGTCCATGGAGCCTTCGGCGCGCCCCGCTCCCACCAAATTATGCAGCTCATCAATAAATAGAATAATCTGACCCTGCGAATCTATGACCTCTTTCAGAAGGGCTTTCAGGCGCTCCTCGAACTCGCCCCGGAATTTCGCACCGGCGACGAGCGCGCCAAGATCCAGGGCGACAATCCGTTTGCTTTTCAAATTCTCAGGAACATCGCCGGAAACGATGCGATGCGCTAGTCCCTCGGCGATGGCCGTCTTCCCCACTCCGGCCTCGCCGATGAGGACGGGATTGTTTTTTGTGCGGCGCGAAAGCACCTGCAAAACGCGCCGAATCTCATCATCGCGCCCAATCACCGGGTCGAGCTTCCCGCGACGCGCCAAATCACACAAATCGCGGCCGTATCGTTGAAGCGCGCGATATTTGTCTTCCGGAGTTTGGTCCGTAATCCGCTGACCGCCGCGGATGTCTTTCAGCGCTTGGAGTATCTTCGCTCGGTCCGCATCGAGTCCACGAAATAGACTCGCGGTCGGGCGATGCTTTGAATCCGGCATCGCAAGAAGAAGATGCTCAACGGACAAGTATTCGTCAGAAAGCTGCGCTTTCTCTTTCAACGCCTGCTCAAAAAGCTCGCTCGTTTCGGGTGCCAAGTAGGTGCTGGAGACCGTCCCTGTCACTGCGGGCTCTTTGGCAAGCTCAATCTCGACAAGCCGCCCAATATCCTGCGGCGAATTGCCGAGCTTCTGAAAAACCTGAGCGGCGACACCGTCGGTGTCTTTCAGCATCCCTGCAAGCAAATGCAGCGGCGTCAGCGCCTGATGATTGCGCTCACGCGCTTCCTCTTGCGCGGCTTGCAAGGCTTCTTGAGCCTTTATTGTCCATTGATCAAGGTTCATGGATTAAGTGCCAGTTATGTACACCCTATGCCGTGGGTCAATCAAACGACGATGAGCCGAAGGCTTCAACAGCGAGATAGCTGTCCGGTGGTAGGACGGACATATCGATCTTTGGTTTCTCGAGTTCAAATCTCTTCTTGAAATTGGCCCGCAGCTCTGCCTCCTTGGAGTCTTTCAAGCGTCGAACGAAACCCTCGAAATGTACTATCATGGCTTTGACGAGGGATTCCGGATTCACTATCAAACGACCGAAGTCCTTCACCCAGGCAAGTGCTTCCGCCGCAGAGTTGCTAATTGTTATATTCGCCTTGGTTATCCCAGAGTGGTAAAGGCCACATCTTGCCTGTCTATAGAGTATGCGAGAGATGTCATCGAGATACTGATTATTCGCAAGCTCCGGCAGAACGGATTTCAGGCCGTGTTTGAAGAACTCAGGCGACCTTCCTTCGGAGATTTCCCCCCTTTCAAATTGGGTTATCATCTCGAAGTAGCTCATGACAATATGAAGAACTGCAAATCCAGCGTGCGGAATTTTTGCGCAAGTCTCTTGGGCAATCCTCAGCTGCCAACCGAGAGTTCTGTCTTCAAAGATGGCTATCATGTCATCAATGTTCAGATCTCTCTTGAAATCCGACCGTTGAAAGTTAGGTGAAATCCACATATTTCGCCTTCTTTGAAGATACTGCTCGCCAGCGGCAGGTGTCTCGCCTCTTCCGCTCAGAGTCAGTTTTGCCAGACACGCGGGACAGGTGCGCGGCACCATTTATATATCCTGGATTCTATTGCCCAGTGCTTTATGTTCCCTCAAATGGACCTACAATGAATGACCAAGTGCCGGTCGAATAGGTCGCCGTAGCTTCTGCTATAGTCCGCGTGAGTTCGCCCACCGAGTGAATCCCAGGCATCTCAGGGTGGAAGTCTGGTGTGCGATATGCATGAGACGGATCAAACTGCTGTGCTATAAAACCAGCCACAATTACACCACATGCGAATTCCCGCCAAACGACCTTCCATCTTGACTCTTCTCTGTCACTTCTTCTTGTTTCCATTCGCTGCCCCCCTGTTAGCAGATTGGGTCTCTTGGTTCACCGGAGCCGCGTTTTCGAGACCCTATGAAAACCGCGGCCTCCACAGATCGATTCTTGTTTAGCCTACAACTTCATAATCCGCGTTCTCCACGCCACCGGAATCTTTCTTGCTTGACTCGCCTTCGGTCTCGGATGCGGGTTCTGGACCTGGCTCTGGGCCGGGCTCTGGGCCGGGCTGCGCGCGCTGCTGCTCGTAGAGCTTAGTCGAAACCGTGTTCCAGACTTGATTCAGACCATCGCTGCTCGAGCGGATTTCGTTTATGTCGGAACCTTTCAGCGCCGCTTTGATTCGATCCACCGCGGCTTGGAGCTTCGCTTTGTCATCCGCCGAAAGCTTGCCTTCAAGCTCTTTCATCTGGCGCTCGGTTTGGAAGATCTGAGCGTCGGCATGATTGCGCAAGTCTGCTTCTTCGCGACGGTGCTTGTCCTCGCTCTCGTGCGACTTGGCGTCGGTTTTCATCCGGTCGATTTCATCCTTGCTCAGGCCCGAGCTATGCTGTATCTTGATGGATTGCTCGCGGCCGGTAGCTTTATCCTTGGCTGAAACGGAGAGAATTCCGTTGGCGTCAATATCGAAAGTCACTTCAACCTGCGGCAATCCGCGCGGCGCAGGCGGAATCCCATCCAGAATGAAGCGCCCGATGGTCTTATTATCAATGGCCATGGGCCGCTCGCCCTGCAGCACATGAATCTCGACGGAAGTCTGACTGTCCGATGCCGTAGAGAAGATTTCGGCACGCTTCGTCGGAATCGTCGTATTGGCCTCAATCAAGCGCGTCATCACACCACCGAGTGTTTCGATGCCCAGAGAAAGCGGCGTGACATCGAGCAGCACGACATCTCGCACATCGCCGGCGAGCACTCCGCCCTGAATCGCCGCGCCCACGGCAACCACTTCGTCCGGATTCACGCTGCGATTCGGCTCTTTGCCGAAAAACTCGCGCACGAAATCAATCACCCGCGGCATTCGCGTCGCGCCACCTACGAGAATGACTTCGTCAATATCCTTCCCGCTCATTTTCGCATCGGCCAGTGCCTTCTGGCACGGAACAAGACAACGCTGAACCAAATCTTCCGTGGTCTCTTGGAATTTCGCTCGCGTAATCATCATGTCCATGTGCTTCGGGCCTTCGGCGGTCGCTGTGATGAACGGCAGATTGAGCTGCGTTTGCGTTGCACTCGAAAGCTCGACCTTGGCCTTCTCGCACGCTTCCTTCAGCCGCTGCAAGGCCATCGGGTCTTTACGCAAGTCTATGCCTTGCTCTCTCTTGAAAGTGTCCGCGACATGGTCTATCAGTCGCTGGTCCCAATCATCACCGCCCAAGTGCGTATCGCCGTTGCTTGCCTTCACCTCGAAGACGCCGTCACCAAGCTCGAGAATGGAAATATCGAAAGTGCCTCCGCCAAGGTCGAAGACGGCGATGGTCTCGCTCTTCTTCTTGTCCAGGCCGTAGGCCAAGCTTGCAGCCGTCGGCTCATTGATGATGCGAAGGACTTCCAGGCCTGCGATTTGGCCCGCGTCCTTCGTCGCTTGCCTTTGGCTGTCGTTGAAATAGGCGGGCACAGTGATGACGGCTTTCGTCACCCTTTCACCCAAGTAATCCTCCGCCGCTTGTTTCATTTTCTGCAGAATCATGGCGGAGATTTCGGGCGGACTATATTCCTTGTCGTCAATCTTGACTTTCGCCAGGCCGTTTCCAGCTTCGACCACTTGGTAGGGCACTTCTTCCATTTCGCGGCCAACTTCGGATTTCAAGCGGCCCATAAACCGCTTGATGGAATAGACCGTCTTCTGCGGATTCGTGACCGCTTGCCGCTTTGCCGGTGCGCCAACAAGACGCTCGCCTGTCTTTGTGAAGGCGACCACGGAGGGCGTCGTGCGCGAGCCTTCGGCATTGGGAATCACCACGGACTCGCCGCCTTCCATCACGGCCACGCATGAATTCGTTGTTCCCAAGTCAATACCGATGATTTTTGCCATTTTTCGCCTCTATCGTTTGTCTTCTGAAATACCAAATGAATCAGCAGGAAAGGCTCCTGCCAACCCTACCTCCCCCATAGCAATAGAGCAACATGCGCGCCATAATCTAACAATAGGAAAATCAATGTATGACCAAAATTTCGCCACGGTTCAGCGGGCACGAGCCTGTCATTTTGGCAGAATTCCGGTCTTTATATCATTCCATAGCTGCCTTATTGACACCATTCGGTCTTCGGGGACAAATACTTCAACTACTCTCAGAAGCAGCTCGACCTTTTCCGGCGATACTCCGAGGTTTACGGCGCCTCGCAGATGAGAATGAAGTTGCCGAGGGAATCCTTGGGCGGCCAGCACCGCGACTTCCAAGAGTTCCCTCATGGCAGGCGAAAGTCTCGGCCGCGACAGAACCAGTCCATAGCCGACAAGGACAGTCCACTGCGCGAGTTCGGGCGAGAGAGCCGACAGATTGTGCCGCAGTTTTTCGGTATTTCGCCCGTAGACTTTCTCTTGAAGTGTGCGGCCTCTGCTCAGCCACTGAGCGGCGCAGCCGTCTGTGATGGCTTCGACATCGCTCTCGAGGCGAAGTCCAAGGACAGCTTCCATCTGGAAGAAGGCTTCCAGCGACACCTGAAAACCCGCCACGAGAAAAAGTTGCAACGCGGCTTCGCGCAGCGGCCCCATTGGAAGTTGACGCCTGTGCCACTCGCGAAGAAGCTCGGCAGCCAAGGGATTTTGCACTTGAAGCCAGCAGACGGACAAGGCTCCCAAGAAAATCATTTCCGCATCATCGGGGTGCTGCGCAAGAAGGTCTCTAATTGGCTTCAAGCGCTCTGCGTTTTCAGAATCGCTTTGTTTCAACATGGAAAGAGAATCGGCGCAGGAGAGTCTCCTTCCGGGGGAGACTCCGCAGCGCCGAAGGAAATCTGCACTACTTCCTATTGGGTAATCCGTTCTTTATCTATGAGAATAGGCTTCCAGCCCTCCTCGGTCTTGACGAAGAGTCCGGAAGGGACTTTCGATCCGGGCGTATTCATAGGGACAGACTCGGGGGCTTGGACTTGTGGCGTTCTGCGGGGCTGGGCAGCTCGCAAAGTAGAAACAGGTCGGGGTGTCGGAACAGAGACCGGGGGCAGGCTCCGTTGGAATTCGGTCGCCTTGTCCTTCGAAGCGACCGGCCGTATTCCGTGCTCACTTCGCAGTTTGTCGAGTTTGGCGGAAATCGCCTTCCGTGTCACTCCAAATCGCTGGGCCAGCTCGGTCATGGGGACTCTTCCGTAGTTCTCGAGGAGGAATTTCTCCTCTGTCGGAGTCCATCTCTTTGCCATCCTGCTCTCTCCTTCTATCTTTTGGAAATCAAAAACATGCTCTTTCTTTCCGGTGAGGAAGTTCGACTTGTCAGCGAATCAGAACCATCTTGCGAGCCAAATTCCCGTATTCGGTTTCCGCGCGATAAATGTATATCCCACTGCCAACCGTCTTGCCGAAGCAGTCTTCGCCGTTCCAGCGAATCGGATGAACGCCCGCCGGAAGAACCGCGTCCGTCAGCGTTGCGACGCGCTGACCCAACAGGTTGTAGACGGTGAGCGTGACGCGTGACGAGCGAGGCAGCGCCAGCTCGATGGTGGTCTGCGGATTGAATGGATTCGGATAGTTCTGGGACATGCGGAATTCGGTTGGAATGCCCGCCCGCGTTCTTTCAACGGCCAAAATCAGGGGAGGTTCCGTCGTGAATTTGATGATTCGCCCGTTTTGAACCGTGACGGCCCCTTGCGCATAATCGCCGTTGTTCTCATAGGTGATGCCGTCGGTCGAAGTCGGATCTTCCATTCCCACAGTAGCGGTTCTCACATTCGAAGCTAAAATCTGCGCATACAACAGCAGCCAGATCGCATCCCCCGTCGGGGTGGAATGAGAAGCGGGATTCAGAAGTTGAAGCTGGAATGTCATCGTGCGGACAGTATCCCCGTAGGTATGAATGTGATACCACTCCACAATGAAGCGATCCCCGTTGGCGTCATAGTAATAGGCGATCTGCCCCGTTTCGCCGTCCCGGTACCAGAGGTCATCCCAGAAGACCGCGATGAGCCCGTCCGGATTGCTTAGCGTGGGATCCGGCAGAACCGAATTGGAGCGATCCGTTTGAGTGGTCCAGCCGGGATGCACCCAGCCATCTGTCGAAATCGAGAGCGAATCAAAAGTGATTCCATAGAAATCGTATGAGAAGGGAACCAGAACGGGCAGGGTTTGATCCGAGCGCGTGAAACCGATGGTATCACCGGGTCCTCCCGCCAAAGGTGCAATCTCGAACCAGTCGAAGGTGGGCCGCTCCGTATAGAGAGTGTCACCCAAATCGTAGGCCCAATAGCGGCCTTGCATGTCCGAGAAAGGATCACTGGCCGTGACAACACCGACGACGGCGGAGGCGAACATGTCATTCTCGTGCACATAGGTCCCTTGATCGGCGACCACATGAATCGTCAAAGCGACCGGGTGGGCTGCCGGTGTGTTCGGGGCCGCCAACATCTGAAAGGCCATGTCTCCAAGAGACAGGGTATCGCCGGGCTGGATACCCTCCCCGGAAGCAACGGAATCGGTCACCGTGACAAGAGGATCATCCACTCGCAGGATATACTGACCGGGAACCAAGGGAGCACCCCCCGAGTTTGTGACTTCCACGGACACTTTGGCCGGTTCTCCTCGATCCCAAGTGCCCCCGCTCAAGTCGGTTACGGCAAGGCTGACAAGCCTGATATCGGGGACGACGAGGGAAATTAGGACATTCGATGTCCAAGGTCCTGCTTCCGATGCGGTCCAAAGAATCTGAAAAGGCAACGCAGTGGCTGTTTTGCAAGTATCCACGATGGAGAATGCGAAGGGGGGTGAGCCGCGCGCGGAATCGAGCGAGACGATATCTCCAAATGCCGAGGCAGACTGCGAGATGGTCACGCGCAAATCTTGACACTGCAGAGCGGCTGCGACATCCCGCGCGTCCAACAATCCCAAGTTCATTCCTTCCTCTTCCCAAACCACGGTCTCTCCGGGTTCCACAAGCCCGTTGCGATTCCCCACAATCGTATCGGCGAGGAAAACGCGGTTGTGCACCACATATTCCCCAGGCGGCCCGATAGGGATTTCCGTTTGGTAGGTGAGTACATTGTCACCGGTTACCGTAAGCCAGATACCGTTCGATGAGATGGGGATGGTCATCGGTAGCACGACATTCGCCTGCTGAGGCGTCGCCCAGCCAAAGACAAAATCGCCCGATTCAATCCATGCGCAGACTTTGACGCTGTCGAGCCGGAGAGCCGCCAGATTCGGCACATTCACGACGAAATTCACATCGCCATAGGAAATGCTCGGCGGGTGATTGACGGTCAGGCGCTGGGGAATTCTCGTGTAGAGCTGAAGCGAAGGATCCGACAAGTTTAAGTATTGTCGTATCGCCGTTTCCGTGACTTCCTGCACACCCGGATCTATTACGAAGTAAGGCTGGAAGACCTGCCAAAACATCAGCTTTCCCGCGACGAAAGCCGGCATCAGATGACTCACCTCATTGTAGAGTATCGCGCGATAGAGCGCCGAATCCAAAACATCATTGTAACGCGTGTGCGTATTTGAGCAGGGTCCCAAGAATCCGACAGAACCTTCCGGCTGATTCAAGGTCCCCTCGATCATCCACACACTGCCGAAACAGGGGCCGGGATCCTGAAATCTTGCCACGCCACAGCCGATGCCTGTGACAATCGGCAATTTCCAGTAGTTGTCCAGCGTGGGAATGTCCGTGATGTCGAAATGAATTCCCTGCCAACCTTGAGACCAGCCCGCACCTCTGTAATTGGCGAAATTGCGCCCCTCACGAATACAAGCAATGAAGGGTTGTGGAGAATCGTAACCGAAAAATGTATCCACCTGTGCAAAACCGTGATCTAAGAGCATCTGCCGGACATATCGTTTGGTCTGTGCCTGCGACAATTCCGTGACATCCGAAGCCATGCTCGCCTTCGCGAAACGCACAGAATCGGAAGGAACAGGTCCCGTCCCAAAGGGATTGCGTTCATGGTAGATCGTGCGCCGGGCAATCTTCATCACTTCCTCGGTCGTTGAGACGACCCAACGACCAAAGAAGAGGTCCGGGAATACATCGTTGCCCTCAATGGCAACGAAGTAGTTTTCATCAGAATAATAGTCTGGATGACTGTAATTGCTGAATATGGTCGTTGGATCCGGTGTATAGCGGAGGTAGTAGGCGAGTTGACTCTCGTCTCCCACGAAAATGATATAATCCGGTGTGGGAGTCAGAGTATCATACAATCCCATGATATAGGTCCGCAACACATCGGCGTTTGGATTGCTGCCGATGTCGCCTTCGCGGATTACCGTCACCACATAACCGGCTTTCTCTTTCCAGTCAACGAATTCCGAGAGCGCGCTCACGAAATTGCCCGGAGCTATCAACACGATATGCGGCTCTTCCGGGCTGTCCAGGCCGTCAATGTTCTGCCAATTGACAATCACACTTCTGTAAACCGGAATCCACGAGCGGGAGACGCGGCCTCGAGCATTCAAGAGAGGATTCACGCCCAAATCGGTTCCCGTTCGGATGATAATCTCTGCGGATTCGAGCACTTCGGCTTCTTCCGCTCCGCTCTCATACTGCATGGGAAAGACGGTTACGGGCACAATCCGTGCCTCACGCAGGACAGCAGGCTCGCCGAGTCGCACAGACTCACCGACGCCCATCTCATTTGTCAAAGAGGTGAGTGAGACGGGCGCCGTAACGGTGTTCCATGATACAACTTCGAGCTCGGGCGTGCCCGTGTGCGCAATCGCGACGAAGAAGGTTGTCTGGGGCTGCGTGGTCTGTTCGGAGATTGTCCGCCCCTGCAGTCCTTCCACGCCCGCGCCAAAATCCGTCATGAAAGAGAGTGCCGCCCAGTCCATCGTTAGGCGCAGACGCACTTCCTGCAATCCTGAACTGAGGACCTCAATCCGGGGCGCTAAGGATGTACTTCTCGATAGGCCAGCCAGCTCTTCAGATGAGGCACAAATCGGGAATAGCAAAAATGCCACAAAAACGGCAGCGAATCGCACGCGGACAGAAACCCTACGCATCAGCATCTCCTTTTGACGAAAAATCCCGTTGCCACACTCTGTTTGTTCCATCTTCCGCTGCGTATAATCTAATCAATTTCCCGAAATAAATCAAGGCAAAGTGCGCCCAAGAGATTGGAAGGCCAAAAGCAGTCGAATGTTGCAGAACTCCCCACCGATGGGGATTAGCCTTGCGTACTCAACTCTTCTCAACTTCTGACCTCTCCACCTTGGACGCAGGAGCAAATGCCTCCCCTCTCGATTTTCCTCGGCGATAGGCCAACGGCAGAAGAGGCAATCTCATCATGCAATAGCGAAGGCAAGCGCCGAAGTCCGATTTCCCGATAATCTCGCGCGCCACGGCCCGGGAAACGATTCGATTCTGCACCAAGAGCGGAAATGTCCAAGGTAAGTGACCATAAAACAGACTGGCCAAGCGACGAGCATGGCGGATGTTCTTGTCAACGACGACTCCAAGTTTGTCGGCATAGAGACTCAAACTCCGGCCGTGAATTAGATACTGTGTGATGGCATCCACCGCCACATCCGCTGAGAGAAGCGCATGATAGATACCTTCACCCAAGAAAGGCTCCACGGTCGCCGCCGCATCCCCGACGAGCAGCACTCGGTCTCTGTGCACCTGTCTCGGATAGCCGCCGACGGGTAGTGCGCCACCCTGCAGATGGAGAATCTCTCCACCTTGCAATAGCGGATGAGTCCGGCAGAAGTCTTCGAGCCGCGTGTTCAAATTCTCATCCCGGCGATGAGTGAAGATACCGATGGAGACATGGGTTCGCTTCGGGAAGATCCAGCCATAGCCGTGGCGTACGGCACTCAGGTCGAAGTAAGCGAAATCACCCAGCGCTTCCATTGCTGCTTTGGTGACCCGCATTTCGGCCACCAACGCGACACAGAGATCGCGGTGTTGCTCAAAGCCGCATGCCCGCCGCACGAAACCGG
The DNA here is from genome assembly GCA_043804575.1 of bacterium. Lineage (GTDB taxonomy): Bacteria > Electryoneota > RPQS01 > RPQS01 > DYHQ01 > JAZDIW01. The sequence continues at coordinate 1,160 of JAZDIW010000108.1, read as the reverse complement.
CTGCACCGTCCGCGCCGACAAGGATTTTTCCGGCCCAAACCTCGTTGCCCGATTCAATGCGAAATCCGTCTTTCGTTTCTTCGACGCGAACCACAGGTGTGTCGTCAAAAAAACTGCCACCTGCCGCGCAATACTTCTGCGCGAGGAAATTATCAAAAGTATCCCGCATCACCATCGCGCCCGCAAGACCGATATCGCTGATAGGAACTTCTTTCCCTCGAAATCCCGCCCAAGCACCTGCCATAGGCCTTTCGATAATTTCCTCTATAGAAAAAGGCAAGAACTCGATTGTCTTCTGCGACAGTCCTCCTGCGCAGGCTTTGTATCGCGGGAATTTCGCTTTCTCCAGAATAACCGAGTCAATTCCGGCCTGAGCAAGCCGAAATCCTAACCAACTGCCCGCTGGCCCCGCGCCGACAATCATCACATCCGACTTTTTCATATTCGTATTGAGGTTGCTTCTCGTAGTTTCAATGACAAAGCCGCACGAAAATATTCCGCGCGGCCTTTTTCCCTTCAATCATCCTTGCGCGCCGTTGTGGCTCTCCAGAGGCGCAATGGCAGAATGGCCGACGCCCGGGGCATATCAAGACGCACTTAGGCGATTGGAACATTCCCAAGACAGCATGTCCCCCCACCGAGGACGGTGGGGGCTAGTAGATTGATGAACGAGACAACCTTTCGAGAAATGACACCATCAGCAGCTTGATGCCTTCACTCCATTTCGGTCCAAAATCCGGTGCCAAGTCGCTTCGTCCAATTCCTCCGAATGATTAATCAGAAGATTGGGAATTCCGTTCTCGATGCGGTATCGCCGCCGTGTCTTTGCGTCCGTCGAAACGAGAAAACTGCCATCCTCAACAAGTGGCGCGTGAGAGAGTGGGCAAACCAGAATCGCCAAGAACTTCGGATCAATGGACATGAATACTTCAGGCTACCGTGACTTCCTTCGACAAATAGACATCCTGAATGGCATGTAGAAGCTCCACGCCATCCTTCATGGGTTTCTGGAAGGCTTTGCGCCCGGAAATGAGTCCCATTCCGCCCGCGCGCTTATTGATGACCGCTGTTCGGACAGCCTGCGCCAAGTCATTTGCCCCAGAAGCGCCGCCGGAATTAATAAGGCCCACACGACCCATATAGCAGTTCACGACTTGCCA
>JAZDIW010000107.1:0-3557 GCA_043804575.1 bacterium | reverse complement strand
TCTATCGACACGAACTCCAGTTCCGTCGCTTTGCCGCCCTGCTTCCTCAGCATCCTGACCTCATCAAAACCTCCCAATGAACACCTGCCCTATTATAATAAAAGTCCCCGCAAAATGCGAGGACTTTGTCAACAATCTGAGGGGCTGCCCAGATGGGCAGCCCCCGTGCTTCGGAGGAACGCCGGAGGAAGTTATATTATCAACATCATCTTCCTTTGACTCACATACGTATCCGCTTCCAACCGATAGATGTAGACCCCCGAAGGCAAGTCGCCCGCGTTGAACGCCACCACATGACGACCGCTCTCCATCGTCCCATTCACCACGGTTGCGACCTGTTGACCCAGGAGGTTATAAAGAGAGAGATTCACATGGCCCGCCTGCACACGGACAGAATTACGCGTTTGCGAGTCTGGACTGCAACCGCATCTGAAAATATATAATATAGGATATTCATAGTCAAGAGGTATTATTAGTATTATTTTTAAATGTTAACTATTTTTTACAATTTAAGTTCTTATTTTTCGAACTTCCACATAAAATCGCACTTTTCTCGACTCTGGCGCCTCCTTTCATGCCTCCCTTTTTCCTCTCCTTGACGGTTGCGATGTTTATAAAATACAAATTCGACTTGACAAGTTTCGAGAGAATCCGTATATTAAAGTCAAATTCCCTCCCTATGAACACGCGCAAATTCTTGGAACGGAAACCGATACAACCGAGTTCAATTTGTGATGTCTAATAAAAGCAGCATTCCATGAAATCTTTTCCCATTCGAATCGCCCCATCCATTCTCGCCGCTGACTTTGGACGGTTGGCGGCACAAGTGAAGGAAGCGGAAGCGGGCGGTGCTGATCTCATCCATTGCGATGTTATGGATGGTCAGTTCGTTCCCAATTTGACCTTCGGATCTGGCGTCGTCGCTGCCCTTCGGGAGGCGACGCGTCTGCCGCTCGATGTGCATCTCATGATTTTGCAGCCCGAGCTCTCGCTGAAGTTCTACGCCGCAGCCGGAGCAGCGATTATCACCGTCCATCAAGAGACCTGCCCTCACCTTCATCGGACGCTGATGGAAATTCGCCGCATGGGAGCGCAGGCGGGCGTCGCGCTGAATCCTTCGACGCCAGTGTCGTTGATTAAACCGGTCGTCGAGGAGATGGATCTGCTGCTCATCATGACGGTCAGTCCCGGTTTCGGCGGACAGCGATTTATCGAGGCTTGTCTGCGCAAAATCGAGGCGGCTCGCACGCTTCGTGAGCGCACGAATTCGAATTTCTCGATCGAAGTGGATGGCGGGATTGACACGACAACCGCGGGGCGAGTCGTTGCCGCCGGTGCAGACACGCTCGTGGCGGGCACGGCTGTTTTTGCCGGCTCGATTGCTGAAAACATTCGCGCACTTCGGCAGGCGGCATGCTGAAGATTCAGTCGTGGACGGTTGGTTTTGTCGAGACCAACACTTACCTTGTCTGGTGCAGCGAGACGCGCGAGGCGGCGCTGGTTGATCCGGGTGGCGAAACCGTTCGTATTCTGAATTTCGCGAAAAAGAACGAACTTGCCATTCGCTACATTATCAACACGCACGGCCACGCCGACCACATTGCCGAGAACGGCCTTGCCAAAGAGCGAACAGGGGCGCCGCTCCTGATTCACGAGGCCGACCGGCAGATGCTGCTGAATCCCGAACTCAACTTCTCGCTTGCGTTCGGCCTGCCCGTTGTCTCACCCGATGCCGACCGCTTTTTGCGTGAGGGAGACAGCATTGTCCTCGGCAAACTGTCGCTTTCGATTTTGCACACGCCGGGGCATTCGCCGGGTTCGATTTGCCTTTTGCACGACAAACTCGTAATTGCCGGCGACACGCTTTTTTGTCGCAGCATCGGGCGCACGGATTTGCCCGGCGGTTCCATGCAAGAGTTGGAAGAGAGCATTCAGAAGAAGCTCTACACATTGCCCGCTGACACCATCGTTTATACAGGTCATGGCCCCACGACAACCATCGGCGAAGAACGCCGCGAAAATCCTTTCGTCAGGGGATAAGCCCGCACAAATCGAGAGATTCTTGGCCTACCTTTCTCTCGAAGCGAATTTGCGCCCGCTGACACTCGAGAGCTATCGCCGGGATTTGCTCGAGTTTTCGACTTGGTGTGAGAAAGAAAGTCTCGATTTCGACGAGGTGTCGCCACGGCGGTTGATGGATTATCTTCAGCATCTCTCGATTGGTTTGTCTGCTCGCAGTCGGGCGCGACATCTTTCAAGTCTGCGCGGATTCTTGCGATGGCGAATCTCAACAGGACGCGGCCGCAGTGATCCGACATCGGGATTGAAGGGTCCGAAGATGCCCTTTCGATTGCCGGATGTTCTGAGCGTCTCGCAGGTCGAGAATCTGATCGGAGCGGTGGCCGGCGATGAGCCGGTTTCTCTTCGAGATCGCGCGATGCTTGAAGTTGCGTACGGGTGCGGATTGCGTGTAAGTGAACTTGTTGGCCTGCGTCGAAAGGACCTACTCTTGGATAGGGGTGCTCTTCTGGTGCGGGGGAAAGGTGGGCGACAGCGGATGGTGCCGATTGGAGGTTGCGCGGCGCGCGCTCTTTCCGCTTGGCTTTCGCAGGGACGCCCTCATATTCGGCGACAGAAAAAAGGCAACCTTGTCCCCTTGTCTGCGCGCGCGGGTGATTCTGTCTTTTTGAATCAACGCGGCCTGCCGCTCTCGCGCATGGGCTTTTGGAAAATCCTGCGCCACTATCTTGATAAAGTGGGCATCAAGGGCCATGCATCACCACATACGCTGCGGCACTCCTTTGCGACACATCTTCTCGAAGGGGGCGCGGATTTGCGCGTCGTTCAAGAGCTATTGGGGCACGCTTCGCTTGCCACGACGGAAATCTACACGCATCTTGATCCCGGCTATTTGCAGGAAGTGATTCGCAGTTTTCATCCGCGGCGATGAGAATTAGTCGCCAGGCGGGTAACACGCCGCGGTGAAAAATCAGGCCGTCGTAGCTGCCACATGATAGGAAGCATGAATGAGATCATAACCTATCGCGAGATGTGCGATAGAGAGGGAATGAATGCGCTTCAGCGTGGTATGAACTTCAGACTAAGAAGCGGTTTTTCGGTTATGTTGATGAGTCGCAGACACAACGCACCTTATCCAGACCGAGTTGAAGAAGATGGGCGAGTCATCATCTATGAAGGCCATGATGCACCACGGACTCCGCTGAATCCTGAACCGAAAAAGGCAGATCAGCCAGAATTGAATCCGAGTGGTTCGCTAACTCAGAATGGTTTGTTCTACAGAGCCGCCGTGCAGTGCAGGGTTGGAGAGACCGAGCCAGAACTGGTGAGAGTCTATGAGAAAATCATGGATGGTGTATGGGCCTATAACGGGGTGTTCCGGCTTGTTGATGCCTGGCGCGAGGAGCGCCATGGTCGACACGTATTCAAGTTCAGACTTGAACTCACCAACGAACCTTCGATGTCGAACCAGGCAATGACGATCGAGCATACTCGCGTTATCCCATCAGCGATCAAGGCTGAAGTTTGGCGACGAGACC
>JAZDIW010000106.1:0-9039 GCA_043804575.1 bacterium | reverse complement strand
ATGTTTTCGATATCATTAAGACTCTGGTCCCCTCGGATCGTGGAGAACTCGAGATTACTGATGTCAACAACGCGTACCTGCGCGAAGGCAAATTGACCTATGATATTGTTGACGGCTGGTGGACAGACGCGGGGACTTTCGCCTCGCTCTACCATGCCTCGCGTCTGGTTGCCGAAAAGCTGGAACACAACACGAAGTAACATTAGTTCTAATATGGAGGACTCTTCAATGGATCTTCGCGCAGAAGAACTACCTTTGAGCAAGATTTTTAAGGATTTTGCATTTACCGTTCCAATATATCAAAGGCCATATTCCTGGAATATGGACCATGCGATACAGCTATTTCAAGATATCACAGAAGCCAGCGATGCGGCGACTGCAACTGGGAGCCACCAGTCACAATATTTTTTGGGTAGTATTATTTTGACGAAAAATGTCGGAGATCCTGAAGCCCAAATTCTTGACGGTCAACAGCGACTCGCTACTCTGACTATGTTGCTTGCGGTACTGCGCGATGAAATGCCGGGGACAAAGCTTGCCGAAGAGATAAATGACTATGTTATGGAAAAAGGACGAGAAGTTGAGGGCACCGAGGACAGATATAGGTTACAAATTAGGGACCGCGAGAGGGATTTCTTTCGGACTAATGTCCAAGAATTGGGCGCAAGCGATAGATCAGTCAATTTGCAGATTAGTGGAAAATTATCTGATCCCGAAAGGCGGATTGTTGAGAATACCAAGCTATTCAGGGAGCAAATTCATCGAATGCCAGAAGAGAGCAGGCGAAGACTCTGTACGTTCCTAGTCAAAAATTGCATGCTGGTTGTGGTAAGCACTCCCCATTTCAATTCAGCATTTCGAGTGTTTTCACGACTGAATAGTCGTGGATTGGATCTGTCTCATGCAGATATACTGAAAGCGGAAATAGTCGGACACATTCCTGCAGCAGAGCAGGATGACTACGCGAAGAAATGGGAAGATGCCGAGGAGAAACTAGGAGAAGATCAATTCCAAGCGTTATTTGGTCATATGACCATGATCAAAGAGAAGGACGTACTACGGGAAGATCTACTGTCTGCGTTCAAAAGACATTTCCCACCCCAAGACAATCCTAAGGAATTTATCAACAACACATTGCTCCCCCACGCAGATATATATGAAGATGTCCTCGGGTCAAGCACTGGCCATGATTCGATCGACAGGTCTCTTCGGTGGCTGAATAGGATTGACAACTCAGACTGGATTCCGCCCGCAATCGCATTCCTCCTGCCCAAGAAAACGAACCCACAGCTTCTGGCCAACTTCTTCTGCAAATTAGAGCGCCTGGCAGCCGGCCTGTTGATTATGCATATACAGGGCAACAAACGGATTTCCCGCTACGGTAGGGTCCTTCGGGAAATTGAAGCGGGCAGTGACGTTACACAAGTCGGATCACCACTTGACCTAACGGAAGATGAGAGACATGCCATCGTGCAGAATCTTGAGGGTGGTTTGTACCTAGAGTCTCCACCCATTAAGAAGTACGTTCTTCAACGGCTCAATTCCACCATGTCCGACATAGAGCCGGAATACGAACCGCGAAAGACGACTATAGAGCATGTCTTGCCTCAGCACCCCAGAGCTGACAGTGATTGGACAGAGTGGATCCCTAGTGAAGAAGACCGCCAGGCATGGGTGCATCGTCTAGCCAACCTTGTGCTTCTTTCGCGTAGAAAAAACAGCGAAGCGGGGAACTACAGCCTCGAAGAGAAGAAAGAGAAGTATTTCCGTTCGCAGAAAACAGGCCAGGCAACATATGCTCTTACATTGCAGATCTTTGACGAAAACACGTGGACTGCGGAAGTTCTAGAACGTCGACAAAGGCGACTGGTAGACAAGCTCAAATCTACATGGAATTTGTGAATGCCAGTTGTCCTCTTTACTGGGTTGAGTTTGTGAGTTTTTCGCTCATTCGGCTTATTGCCATTTGGGTCTGCCACAATGTTTGCGATAATCAGAACAAACGGTGGCCTTCATTGAAGAATTTGTGAGAGTATCTGCCGTCATGCGAATAGGCAATCATGCTTAGTGTTCTCATCACAGGTCATAAGGGCATGCTCGGCAGCGAACTGGCTGCCTTTGCAAACACCAAAGGACACGAAGTCGTCGGCCTTGATCTTCCTGAACATGACATCACGAAGCGCGAAGATATGCTCGTCTTCATGCGAGCGCAAAAGCCTGACATCATTCTTCACGCAGCGAGCATGACCGCCGTTGACCGATGCGAGACTGAAGCGGACATGGCCTACCTCGTCAATGCTACGGGCACTCAGAATGCCTGTTTGGCGGCAAGTGAACTCGACATCCCGCTCCTCTATTTTTCGACTGACTATATCTTTGACGGCACAAAAGACGGAATCTATGACGAGTGGGATGTGGCCAATCCCCTATCGGTCTATGGGAAATCAAAATATGCAGGCGAGCTTTTCGTGCGGGAGCTTTGCCGCCGCCATTTTATTGTTCGCATTTCGTGGCTCTGCGGCAAAGCGGGCGCGAATTTCGTGGAGACCATGCTGAAGCTCTCGCATGAGCGCGACCGCATACAGGTGGTTCAGGATCAAATCGGCTCCCCGACTTTTGTTTCGGACTTGGTGCCCGAGATTTTTCGCCTGATGGAGTCCGGCGCTTTCGGAACTTATCACATCACGAATAACGGCTACTGCTCGTGGTATGATTTCGCGCAGAAGATTTTCGAATTGAAGGGCTCGAAAACTCAAATCGAGTCCGTATCCACCGAGCAGCTTGCTCGACCTGCCCCGCGTCCCAAAAACTCGCGCCTTTCGCATCGGCTTTACAACAATGCAATCGGCGACCGCATGCCGAGCTGGGAAGAGGGGCTGGCAAAATACATGCAGGCTAGCCTGCGATAACAGAGGAATCTCATGAAAATGATTGATGGCGTTTTGGCGCATAATCTCCAGTTCATTCCCGACGAACGCGGCAGGCTCATGGAGATTTTGCGCAGTGACTGGCCCTTCTTCAAGAAATTCGGCCAGGTCTATATGACCACAAATTATCCGGGGATCGTCAAGGCATGGCACTTTCACAAGAAGCAAACCGACCATATCGCTTGCATCAAAGGGATGATCAAAGTCGTTCTCTATGACGGCCGGGAGAACAGCCCAACCAAGGACGAAGTCAACGAATTCTTCATTGGAGAGCACAATCCGATGCTTGTCGTCATTCCCGCAGGTGTCATTCATGGATGGAAATGCATCTCGAAATCCGAATCCGTTGTTATTAATTGTCCCGATGCGCTCTACAACCGCGACAATCCGGATGAATTGCGCATCCCCTATGACGACCCAAGCATCCCTTACAATTGGGATGTTGTTTTCAAATAGATGAGCGTGTTCCCAAGAGTCGTATCACCATGCAACAGTCCGTGAGCAAACCATCCAACGCAGTGATTGAGGACCGCACTTGGCAGTGGTTCATGGGAGCCGTTTCGCGCTATTTGGGGCCGGCTTTCTATGACGGGGCTCGCCATCCGGCGCACTCCGACTGGCCCGACATCATCGCCCATCGCTCCAGACGAACGGTCTGCTTTGAAATCACCTCGCCTCTGCTGCCTCATGATGTGAACTCCGGCGGCAAGGACAATCACGAGCTCGTTAAAGAGAATCCTTTTACTCTGCGTCAGCGTATCCTCGACGCCACCATACGCAAGATTCATCGCTACGGGGTGCGTCATTTTTCGCAGCCGATGGCGCTGCTCATCACACTGGCGCATCCCATCACGCAGCGCCTGTCGCGCGGCGATGCGACGGTTGCGGGCATTGGAGAGGAGCTTCAAGCGACTCTTGCCGAAGAACTGCATCAGCCTTTCGATGCCATTTATCTCATCGGTCCGGGCCCTCACGCGTGGCTCCTTTGGCGCCGCACCGGCCCGAAATGGAAACGCGTCTTCCCGGAATTGGATACAGCCACTCAGAAGCGCAGAAAAGCATCCAAATCGCAAAGTGATACCTAGACAACAAATTCCAGAAACCACCAAATTTTGGCGAACGCCTTTTCTCACGAGAATGTCATGAACCGTCTTCTTGTTACCGGTGGGGCGGGGTTTATCGGCTCCAATTTCATTCGATGGATGCTACGCAAGTACCCGGATTTGCAGATTGTGAATTTGGATGCGCTGACTTATGCGGGAAATCTGGAGAACCTGCGCGATATCGAGAAAGCTCCGCGCTACACCTTCGTTCACGGGAATATCTGCAATCCTGACGATGTCGCCAAGGCGATGGCGGGCTGCGATTTGGTGATCAACTTCGCCGCGGAGACTCATGTGGATCGCTCGATTCACGAAGCGGGCGCGTTTGTGGACACCGATGTGCGCGGGACTTTTGTTCTCCTTGAAGCGGCAAGAAGGCATAACATTGCTCGCTTTCTTCATATCTCCACAGATGAGGTTTATGGCTCCATTGAGGTCGGCTCGTTTAGAGAGACAGACCCTCTGAACCCATCGTCGCCCTACTCCGCGTCGAAAGCGGGCGGCGAACTCTTGGCGCACAGTTACTTTGTCACCTATGGAATGCCGGTGCTCATCACGCGTTCCGCAAACAATTTCGGCCCGTACCAGTATCCGGAAAAGCTTATCCCGCTCTTTGTCACCAATGCGATTGATAACAAACCGCTCCCTCTCTACGGCGACGGCAAGAATGTGCGCGATTGGCTCTATGTGGAAGATCAAGTCGAAGCCCTCGATCTTGTGTTGCAAAAAGGAATTACCGGAGAGGTTTACAACATCGGCGCGGGAAACGAGGAGATGAATATCACCGTGACAAAAAGTGTCTTGAAGCTATTGGGGAAATCCGAGAATTTAATTCAGCCCGTGAAGGACCGCTTGGGGCATGACCGCCGCTATAGCGTGGCAACAGACAAGATTCGGGCGTTGGGCTGGGAGCCTCGCCACAAGTTTCAAGAGGGATTAGAAAAGACGGTCAGATGGTATGTGGAGAACGAGGCGTGGTGGCGAGCCGTCAAAGAAAAACAAGCGGCCTATCAAGAATGGTACAAGAAGCACTATGGGTGATGGATTGCCGCTTCTCCTGCGAAATACTCTTCGCTCTCCAAGCCAGCGATTGCCGGAACGAGAGCCGTAGTATAGAGGCATCACCATTCAAAAGTGAAGGAGTATCACCATGGTCTATGCCAAGCGCTTGTGGATCGCCATCCTTTTCGGCATCATCACCGGCCTGCTCTGCGCCTACGGCGGAAAATGGAAGTGTGGCGATGAAATGACCACCTGCATGATGTGGGGAACGATTTTCAACCGGGCGTTCATCGGGCTGGCTATCGGCATCTCCGCTTGGAAACTCGGCTGGTTTCTGCACGGCATTCTCATTGGATTTCTCGGCACACTGCCCATGTCCGTCTATGGGGCCGCCGATGAATGCGGTTTTGGAGCTTTCGTCACGCTATCCCTCTTCGGCATCCTTTGGGGCTTCGTCATCGAGCTCTTCACCACGATTGTCTTCAAAGCGCCAATGAAAACGGGGGCCGCCGCGACGTAATCAATCTCCCAGTGGCAAATTGAAAAAGCCCGACTTGCAGAAGCCGGGCTTTTCATTGCTTCAATGAGGAGCACTTTGCATTAATTTCCGGCAATGACGACATAGAAGGCCGCCACAATTCCCGCCGCACCTTCGTCAATGTAGGTCGTCTCACTCTGAGTATTTAGCAATGCCATCGCTTCCATCGGCTGGAAAGGCTCTGTTCCGCGATAGATTTTGTAGTAGGTCGCGGCACCCGCCGCACTCCACGAAATCTGCACATTCTCACCGACAGGAACGATGACGAGGTCATCCACTTCCTCCGGTACCACGACGCCGGGCCAGCCGACAAGCGCGATGTCATCCAGATACCAGCCTCGCTTCGTCACGCCAACATCCGTGCCGAGGCGAAATCGTATTTTGACGGTCTGACCAAGAAATGAATTCAAATTGAAGACGGCTTGCACCCACGCTCCGGTTTGGCCGTTATAGGCCGGTTGATTTTGAATTGGATTGCAGGTGTAACCCGCGCCTTGCGGATAGCCGCCAACAGGGTCTATTACCTGCCAGTTTTCCGTGCCGAACGGCGCGAGATTGACATTGGCACCGTCATAGTCCGTCGTCGGCCCCGAGGCTTCAATATCATACCAATGCCAAATGACTAAGCGCGCCGAATCGAGATTCGCAAGGCAAACCGGTGGCATGATGAGCCGATAATCGGCGCAATTGGCGTAGTTGCCTCCGAGGGCCGTTCCCCAAACACGTATCGCCGAATGGTAACCCGCCGTCGCATCCGTTCCCCAGCCCCAATTCGTGCCGTCATTATTCAAGCCGTAGTTCGACGCTTCAAAGTCCCAAAACGGATAGAGCGTCAAGGCAACGCCTGTCATATTCTCGCCGTCACCCAGGGTGACGACCTGCGACGCGAGTGCATAATTGTCAAGAGCCGCTGTCAAGGCATACTGTCCTGCATAGACAGGTGTCACCATAAATGAACCATCGCCGCCTACGAGCGATACCGCTTCATTTATGTAGACGATTGCATCCGTGATGGTTCCGCTGCCGCCGGAAAGCGTCACTGTTCCGGCCACTGAGCCCGGAGTCGCCGCATAGAGGAAGATATTCTGCCCGGGTGTCTCTTGCCCCGCGGTTACTACAATTCCGGTTAGTGTGTCAGAAACCCAGCCTGTTTTCGAGAAAGCAAGATTGTAGGTGCCTCCGAGAAGATTCTCCACTCGGTAGTATCCGTTCGTTGCGCTTTCCGTGCTTTCCGTCCCTCCAACAACCGAAATCGTTATACCGGAGTAATCCGAAGTTCCTTCGAGAGTGACCGTGCCGGAGATACTGGCCGTGCCTTGCGGACGAGCAAGCTCCGCCGTGGAAATGATACTCACCAATGCCATTTGCCGCAAGAAGCTCGGCGTGATTTGATTCGGTAGGTCACAGGTGTTGTGATAGCACGCGTACGAATCGTATTCGTTTTCGATGGATAGCACCGCCGGGTAGCCCGCATTGTGAAACGACAGATGGTCGCTGCCCCAACCGTTGCTTCCATAGATATAGGGTACAAGCGTTGTGAATTGCAGGCAATTATCCTCCAAAATGTCCATCAGCCATACGGAGCTGACTCCCGTGTAGAATCCTTCAATAAAAAGATCTTCATCTGCGGGATCATAGTAGCCAATCATGTCCAGATTGAACACGGCGCCGATCTTGCGCCCCGCCGCGGCCATGGCATTGGCAAGAGCCGCGCTTCCCTGAAGGCCCTGCTCTTCCCCATTGAATCCGACATACATAATCGTATGCGAGAACTCATATTGCCGAAACAAACGTGCCGCTTCAATCGCTGCGGCCGTTCCGGTTGCATTGTCTTCCGCTCCGGGAGCCGCCACGGAAGGATTTTGCGAGGTCGCATCCATGTGCCCGCCGATTAGGATAATCGAGTCGGGATAGACAATGCCTGTTTTCACGCCGATAATATTCTTCGCCGTCCGGCTCCAGCCGCTTCCTGAAGCGATAAACTCGTGGTAGTAGGCGGAATCCACGCCGGAGCTGATGAACTTGTTTAGAATCCATGCGGCCGCCGAATCATTCGAAGCCCAACGCGTGTAACGGTTGTACGAAGCAAGCGTGGAGACAAAACTGAAGAGCGTATCCGCATTCACCTGGTCAGCAAGGGCTTGGAGCCACACATCGAGATTCGGATCATCCAGATGCAGGATCGGCCGAGATTCGCCAATCACGGACGGCCTCGTTTCGAGCGGTTCCTCACCTCCAGCACGCTCACGGATCACCTCGTCCAAGGAGCGGTCGAGGCGCAGGAGAGCACCCTTCTCGTCCTGCCATAGAATGGGAAATCCCTTTTTCGCCGCCTGCCTCGGTCCTTGCACAAGCAGATAGTGGTTCGGTTTGTACTCGCGATCAATCAGTTGATATGGAACTTGCGCGGCATCCAAATCCGCCAGCTCCGCGGCGGCGAAAACCGTCTCGCGCAAGTCTCGCAAGATAGTAACCTTGTTCTCCAAGCCTTTCAGATCACTTCGATGAATAATGACCAAAGCCGGTTTCGCCCATGCGGTGCCGACAAACCCACACAAACACAGAAATATCATTAGCCGTTTCATGACGCATTCCTCCAAACGGAAGTATAACTTCTCCACAAGACGACAGACAGACTCCTTATAAGATAAGACAGTAGCAGCTAAAAAGCAACGATTTTATCATTATTGACCCAGTTTCTTCTTGGTCCAGAAATCGAAGCCTCGAGCCGGCACAAAAAGGTCTATGCCTATGGCCAATTCGGTTCCGGGATTCTCAATGCGATGAGGCTCATTCGGCGCGAACCACGCCGAATCTCCCGGGCCAAGGATTTCCTCTTCTCCCTTGCCGCTCGCGACCTTCATTTGGCCCTTGACCACAAGGCTCACCTGCTGGCTCGGATGGCTGTGCATCGGTGAGCTGTGTCCGGCGGGCTTCTCAAAATATTCGACGGAAATCTTGTCACTTCCAGCCAGACTGACCCTCTTCCATCCCGGCTCGGGCTGATAAGTCTCGCCCTGACTTAGCTTGACAACTTTCATATTTCTCCTTATCTCGCCAGAGTGAGAACATCCAGTGCGGCGTGTTCGTTTTCCATCCGACTGTCTCAAGAATATGTGACTATAGGCTTAGCGCATGCGCCGCGAACACGAAAGAGCTAAAGCTGCCCTAATCTCGATGGCTTTCTGTCCGGGTCGGCTCTCTTGGAAACCAGCCACACGAAGATACGAACCTCGGCGGCTATACATTGAGACAGCAGCGGCTTTTCGCTCACCTGCCGAAATCAGACTATCTTCTATCCTTTCACACTGCCTAAAGTCAGGCCGGAGACGAGCCAGCGCGTCAAGAAGAGAAACAGCGCAATGACGGGAATGCTGATAAGCACCGACCCCGCCGCATAGAGACCCCATTCCGTCGTCATGTTGGATTGAAATTGCTTCAGGCCAAGCGGCAAAGTGAACATTTCTTC
>JAZDIW010000105.1:0-4945 GCA_043804575.1 bacterium | reverse complement strand
CTGCCGTGCTGACGAGGTTGAAGCCCAGGGCCATTGTGCTGTCCGTGCTGGCCGTACTCGCCGCCCGGGAACCATCCAGAAGCTTGAAGCCGTTGTAGTTCGTCACATTGGCGATCCGGTCAATCTCGGACTTTAACTGCTGGAACTCGACATTGGCGATCTGGCGATCCAAGGTAGTCAGAATGCCGTTGGAGGCCTGCACGGCGATCGCCCGCATGCGGATGAGCTTTTCGTCAATGACTCCTAAGGCGCCTTCGGCCGTTTGCAGCATGTTGATGTCGTAGTTCGCGTTTTTCTGTGCTTCCTGCATTCCCGAAATCGAAGCCCGCAGTCTTTCCGAGATGCCCAGACCGGCGGGGTCATCCCAAGCATAGTTGATGCGCAAGCCCGAAGACAGACGCTGCACCGCCCTGTCTAAGTCATGCTGCGTTGACCAGATGGCCCGCTGTCCCGACAGCGACAAGATGTTGTGGTTGATTCGCGTACTCATGGATTTTCTCCTCTAAAATGAAACCCAAGTTTGGTAACAGATTGTTTTCGATGATAATAGCTCAAACCGATTGTCGGCATAGGCCATGAATTTCATTCCTTATATCGGCTTGTCTACTTCAAACTTGAGGTCTTCCTTCGAGATGGAATAGACTGGCGAGTCCGCGAATTGTATGTTGTTTTCCAGAAACATGGCCAGGCTAAGCAGCTTCCACGCTTGAAGCGCGAAGCTGGGCCTGTCTTCTACGGCCAACCATTTCTTAAGCGACTCTCGCTGGAAAAGGTCAAAAAGAGGCTCACAGCACAGAAGTCGCTGAAGAGCTGCCTTTCCAGGCGGCGTCTGAAAGAGACTCTCCAAGGGTACCGGAAAGGCCTTTTTGGGACGCAGGAGGATGGGGGCGGGAACGAGGTCGGCAAAGGTCTTCCGAAGAAGATATTTGTCGGGTTTCGAGCTTCCCTGAAATTTTCGTGATCCAGGAAGATGCTGCACAAAATCTACGAGGTCATAATCTGTATAGGGCACGCGACCCTCAACCGACCCCGCCATCGTTGCACCATCCAATCGGCTGAGCAAAGCAGGCAGATGAATATGTTCAAGAAAGAAAAAGGCACGATCCAAAAAGGAAATTTGCAAGGATCCTTTGAAACATTCTGCAAAGTCTCTCTCAATTCTCGGGTCCTCGAGCACCTGCGCAAAGGATGGTGACAAGAGAGATTGCAGTTCTTCTTTGCAAAACCAACGATAATGAGAGGCAAAAAAGGCCCCTTCCTCTTCGGCGGCTGTCTGTGCCGTTTCATCTTCCGTCCGGGAACCGGCCAAGCTCCTCCCCGGAGCCCGATGGGCCTCCACGGCAGACAAAATGCCATAGTAGCCGCCGAAAAGCTCGTCGGCGCCTTCGCCGGTCAAAACGACTTTTACTTCGGGGGCCACCCGCTGGGCAAGCAAGTAGATAAGCACCTCATTGGGAACGCTCAACGGTAACTTACGGATAGAAATGAGTTCTTCCATCCCCCGAAAGAACTCGTCGGCACTCACGACATAGCTTTTGTGTTTCGTGCGAAATTTGTCGGCAGCCATCGCGGCGAATCCCGCCTCCTCTTCGTCTCCTTCCAGACAGATCGTGTAGGTCAGGGGAGTCTCGCGTGCCATTTGAGCCCACAGTCCCACCAAAATCGTGCTGTCCAGTCCTCCGGAGAGATAGGCGCCGACGGGCACATCCGCCTCTGTCTGTCGCCGGACGGCCGCCTGCAACAAATAGCGAATCTTGCCGCGAAGGATTGTTTCGTCCAATGGAACAGACGGGTCGAGAGGGATTGCCTTGGGCTCCCACCACCTTTTCTTGCGCAATCCTGCTCCATGTAGGACAATTTCTTCTCCGGGTCTCAGCACGTGAATATCTTGAAATAGCGTTTGATCCCCCAGGACAGGTTGAAAATAGAGGAGAAAACTCAGCAGGGCTCCACAGTCCAAGTTGGGTGGAATCTCCGCGCACTGCAGCAGCGCAGACGGCTCACTCGCGAAGTACAGAGTGTCCTTGCGAATCGAAAAGACAAGAGGCTTGATGCCGAAGCGGTCTCGGACCAGATGAAGAGACGGCTCCCTTTCATCCCAAAGTGCAAAGGCGAACATGCCATTCAATCGTTTCCACGCCTCCCGGCCCCATTCGGTATAGGCGGCCAGCACCACCTCCGGATCACTTCGTGTTTGGAAGTGATGCCCTCTTGCCTCGAGCTCGGTTCGCAGTTCGTGGTGGTTGTAGATTTCGCCATTATAGGTGAGAACCGCTCCCCGTGCTCCGACCATCGGCTGGTGTCCTTTTTCGGGATCCAAGATAGCCAGCCGGCGATGACACAGGCCGACGCGAGTGTTTTTCCAGATCCCTTCCTCGTCGGGGCCTCGACGGCGTAGGGCCTCACTTTGACTCTGGAGCACCGCCTCGGAAATATCCGCCTGGCCGCGGAGACAATATTGCCCGGCAATTCCACACATGGATGCTTATCCGGTCGTGGCAAGACAATGGCCGTTCTTGCGGGGTTGGGAATAGCCCGCCAGCCCCGTGCGCCGCTTTTGCAGCGAGAGAAGTCTGCACCGAATGTCATCGCGAAGAGTCGTCACTTGCGAGGTCAGCGCTTTCTCGTGAGCGTTGAAACGGCGCAGCTCGGTCGCGGAGAGAGAAAGCTCGGCGCGGAGCGTCGGATCCGCCGGATGGGTCTGCGGATTCATCAGGGCGATGCCCTTGGCGGAACATCGCCCCAACACTCTCCCGATACTCTGCAGGAGCTCATCCTTTGTCTTCATCGCCGCTTCAAACTCGCTCAAATCCAGCCGGTGCAAGGCGTCCATCTGCTTCTGGGAGACCGCAAAGAGGCGTTTCAGAAGAAGGGATAGCCGTTGAATATCCGCGTTCATATCCACTTGCTATCCAACGAGCTGAGCAATCGTTTGCGGCAGCATATTCGCCTGCGTGAGCATGGCGACGCCCGTTTGCATGAGGATCTGCGCCCGCGTGAACTCCGACATCTCGGCGGCAAAATCCGCGTCTCGGATCGTGGATTCGGAGGCGGTGGCCGTCTCCCGAGAAATCTTCAGTTCCAAGACGGTGTTCTGCAAGCGATTGACAAGTGAGCCGATAAAGGTCCGCTCGATATCCTTTGAGTTGATGGCCGCAGCGATGGCGTCAATTGCCGTCTGAGCGGAAGCGGTATCCGCGACATGCAGGGTCTCGATTCCCAGGGAAGAAGCTGTCACACCCGCCAGGTTGATGAAGTAGTAATCGAGTCCGGCGGCATTGCTCGCGCCGATATGGAACTTGATGGAATTGGCATCGCCGGCCGTGCCGATGTAGTTGTAGCCCAGGGCCAAAGTCGAATCGGTGGAGGGACTCTGTGCCGCCCTACTGCCGTCCAGCAGATGGAAGCCGTTGTAATTGGCTACACGGGCAATTCGGTCCACCTCCGACTTCAATTGCTGGAACTCGACATTCGCAATTTGGCGGTCCAGTGTAGTGAGGATTCCATTGGCGGCTTGGACGGCAATGGCACGCATGCGGATGAGTTTCTCATCAATCACGGCCAGCGCTCCCTCGGCCGTCTGGAGCATATTAATGTTATAGTTCGCGTTCTTCTCCGCCTCCTGCATACCGGAGATCGAAGCGCGCAATCTCTCGGAGATGCCGAGCCCCGTCGGATCGTCCCAGGCGTAGTTGATTCGCAGCCCGGAACTCAGCCGCTGGACAGACTTATCCAGCTCATGCTGAGTGCTCCAGAGTGCGCGCTGGGCCGTCATCGAAAGGAGATTGTGGTTGATTTTGGTGCTCATAAGATCTATCCTCCGTTTTGAGAGGTCGCATGGCCTCTATTCTTTTCCCATTTTCTTTAAAAGATAGTCGGACATCGCTCGAGCCAGTTCGGCCATGGGATCCTGAGAGGCCGATTCCGCCTCCTTGACTTTTTCAAGTCTCTCGAGCTGTCGCCTTGCTCCATCAATCGTATACCCTTGCACCTTCACCAAATAGTTGATTTTCTCGATTTTGGTGATGCTCTCCTCATCATATCTGCGTTGGTTGCCTGTGGTTCGACGAGGTTCAAGATAGTCGCCGAATTCCTTCTCCCAATAGCGCAAGGTGGGTTTGGGAATGCCTGTGACGGCATTGACTTGCCCTATGGAGAACAGCTTCGGTCCTCGTGTCCCTTTTCCTTTCGGCATGGTGAAACCTCCTTATAGCAGTGAGAATTCTAATCGCGGTGCTGCGCTTTTCGTTTCACTCCTACTATCGGAAATTGCGCCGCGAAACTTTAGTTTTATGAGCAGACGAATTGAAATTGCTTTGAAGGACTCACGGACTCTGTAAGATGCTGTGAATGTAGGAGGTTCGCAACCTGTGGGTCAGGAACTGAGGCTGACGTAAACTTCTATTGACCCTCCTATCTCTTTCACTGGCCGCCGGGAATCGTTGATCGAAGGGAGGATCCGGTGAGTAGGAGAGCAGGAGAAGAGCTTTCGTCGAATGTCAGGAAACAAGTTGACAGCCTGCCACTTCTCATGTTGGTTTCCGTCCACACAAGAGCCGAATGGGGATTCGTTCGTGTTTGTTCTCGGAGGTTCCGGAATCGTGGCATGTGAATTGCGATTTGCATCTGCAAGAGGTGCAGGAAATTCGAGTCGGGTTCCGTTTCCTCCCCGCGGACCGGCTCCGAGCCCCCAACAGGATTTTGGGGGCTTGTTTTTTTAAAGGAACTTGTGTAATTTCTGAGCGAATGGGAAGCATCCATTGCTGTCGTCTTCTGCAGGTGTCTGCCGCCTCGTCTTACTCCGATGCTTCTTGTGCAGGACTTTTCATGGCGAGTTTTTCCACGACAATAGCCCGGAAGGTTGCTGCCCATGTCTGCGAATTCAATCCTACGAGGGCGTCGCCCTACCGCCATCCTACTTGCAGTTCTTCTCCTCCTCGTCGTC
>JAZDIW010000104.1:0-3627 GCA_043804575.1 bacterium | reverse complement strand
CCGTTTTATACGAAGCGATTTTTCAGCGAATTTCTTCGTTTGCTGGCAGATTATCCTATTCGGCTGCTTGAAATCGTCTCGGTAAGGCCATTCAACACTCCCTCCAATTGGGTATTGGCGAGGCAAATGATGAGGTTCTATGGACCGCGGGATTTTGGCCGGATGGCACTGCGATATCTTTGGAAGCGTCTTCGTGAACCGAATTTGAGAACACTTGCCACCCAGCAGGGGGCCGCATTCTTTCCTGCGCAGGACATCAACTCCGATGAGTTCCTGACGCACTTGGCCAAAATGGAACCGGATGTGATCGTGTCGGTCGCGGCTCCACAGATATTCCGCAAACGGCTCTTGAGATTGCCACGACTTGGCTGTTGGAATATTCATGGGGGATACCTGCCTCGATATCGAGGGATGATGCCGGCGTTTTGGACGCTGTTGCACGGAGAAAAAGAGGGGGCGATCACGATCCACAAGATGAACAGTCGCCTCGACGATGGAGAGATACTCCTTCAGAAGACCTATCCCATCCTACCGGGCGAGTCACTGGATCATCTCATCCGTCGTTCGAAGACTCTCGGGGCGAGGATATTGCTGGATGCGCTTGAGATGCTTCATCACGGAGACCATGAACTGCTTCCCAATGACCGTGCCCAAGCCACCTACTTTTCCTTTCCGGCATCCGATGATGTTCGTCGGTATAGAAACAAAGGATTGAAGCTTGTCTGAGGTGGTCCCGGTCTCGGCTCACGTCGCAAGAGGACAAATCTTGGCGAATACTGCCAGAGTCTTTATCAGTTTTGATGTCGAGGCGTGGTTTCAGGTGGAGAACTTGCGGCCGGCGTTTCCACCGGAGAGTTGGGACTCGCTGGACTTGCGTTTGACCGAGCCCATTGGTCATGTTCTGCATATTCTCGCCAAACACGAAGCGAAGGCGACTTTCTTTGTTTTGGGATGCATTGCCAAGAGGCAGCCGGAACTCGTGTCACGAATTGCCGAAGCCGGCCATGAGATTGCCTGTCATGGCCACGCGCACCAGTTGCCCAGTCGGTTGGGACCGCGGCTCTTTCGAGAAGACCTGTGCCAAGCGCGCGATGTCTTAGAGGGGATCGTGGGAAAGCGAGTGCTGGGATTTCGAGCTCCGAGCTTCAACTACCCGCCATGGATTCCTGAAATTCTGGTCAAAGAGGGATTTGTTTACAGCTCGAGCCTTTTCCCCACGGTGGCCCACGATCGCTATACGCCGGTTCCGGCGGATGTGAAGGGAAAATGGCTTTTTCAGTGGGAATGCGGACTGCACGAGATTCTGGTCTCTTCCCTGCCTATGGCGGGTCGGCACTTGCCTTGGGGCGGCGGCGGCTATTTTCGGATTCTTCCGAGTGGCTTGTTTCGAGCAGGGGTGCGAAAGATCCTGAAAGAAGGTCGGCCTTTCGTTTTTTATCTTCACCCCTGGGAGATTGACCCAGATCAACCTCGAGTTCGAACCATTTCTCGAATGGCGCGCTTCCGACACTACTTGGGTCTTTCTCGAACCGCGCGCCATTTGGACAAACTCCTGGCGGAATTCGGGGGACTGCCCCTGAAGTCGCTCGTATCCTAACATAAGATGATAATCCTCTAAACACCTACAGCTCATGCCTACGGAAATTGTTCTTGCCGTAATTGTTCTTCTGCTTCCTCTGCTCGCCTTTGCGATTCAGATCTTCGTAGGGAAACGGCTTCCTCGGGGCGGAGATTGGGTCAGCCTGTCGGCGATTTTTGCCGGCTTGGCCATCTCCATCTATCTGTTCGTGACCCGCATGTTGGCCGGCGGAGATCCGCATTTGGCCTATCACTGGAGCGCGCGATGGATTGAACTCGGGCCCTTTACGATTGATGTCGGCATCAATTTGGACAACATGTGCATGGTGATGCTGATGGTGGTGACGGTCGTCTCGTCGCTCGTCCATCTCTACAGCGTCGGCTACATGAAGGGCGATATTCGATACAGCCGCTATTTTGCCTTTCTTTCGCTCTTCAGCTTCTCCATGCTGGAGCTCATCTTGGCCGATAGTCTCATCCTCATCTATGTGGGATGGGAATTGGTGGGCCTCTGTTCGTATCTGCTCATCGGATTTTGGTATGAGAAGGATTCCGCGGCGAATGCGGGAAAGAAAGCCTTCATTGTCAATCGCATCGGAGACGCCGGTTTCTTCATCGGAATCATGATTGTCTTGGCTTACACGGGCACGACGAATCTTTCCGGTGTTTTCGATGCCGTAGGAGCCGGGAAATTGTCCGGTTCCATGTTGACCATTGCCTGCCTCTGTCTTTTCTGCGGAGCGATTGGGAAGTCCGCGCAATTTCCGCTGCATGTTTGGCTGCCGGACGCCATGGAGGGCCCCACACCCGTCAGCGCCCTGATTCGCGCGGCAACCATGGTGGCGGCGGGCGTTTACATGACCGCGCGCCTCTTCCCGATGCTCACGCCTGACGCCTCGGTTGTCATTGCTCTCTTCGGGGGTTTTACGGCCTTTCTCGCTGCCACCATTGCCGTGGCGCAAAATGACATCAAGCGTGTCTTGGCCTACTCGACCGTTTCGCAGCTCGGCTATATGATCTTAGGCATCGGCGTCGGCTCCTATACGGCGGGCTTTTTCCATTTGGGCACGCACGCGATGTTCAAAGCGTGTCTCTTTCTCTGCTCGGGTTCGGTGATTCATGCCATGCACCACGCGCTGCATCACATCGGCGACCACAGGACTGAACCGCAAGACATGCGCAATATGGGTGGGCTCAAAACAAAACTGCCCGTCACCTATTGGACGATGCTCGTGGCCACGCTCGCGCTTGCCGGTATTCCCCTCACGGCCGGATTTCTCTCGAAAGATGCGATCTTGGGCGGAGTTTTGCAGTTCGCCATGCAGCATCCCGGTTGGTTCATCCTCCCTGTGTTCGGATTTGGCGCGGCGATGCTGACGGCTTTCTACATGTTCCGCCTGATTTTCTTGACCTTCTTTGGTAAATTCCGTGCGGCAGAAAGCGCGCTTCATCATGTGCAGGAATCACCCAGAGTGATGACGGTACCGCTTGTGATTCTATCCACACTGTCGGTCTTCATTTTCTACTCTCCCAATCCGATCTCCGCTGAATCGGGATGGTTCGCCAAGCTCCTCCCCGCACCGGCAAAAGTCGTGCAAGCACCGCTCCCTACTAGCGGTGAAGCGCATGTGGAAGTGACGGAAAGTCATGCCGTTTCTCATCCGGAAGCTGCCGGAGCGCATGGCAGCAGCCACAGTGCCCACTACATCGCGATGGTGATTTCCATTTTGGTTGCCTTGACGGGCATCTATGTGGCCTACCAGACCTATTACCGATGGAAAATTTCGGCGGCGGCCTGGCAGAGACGGCTGGGCGTTGTCGCCCGAGGAATGCAGCGGAAATGGTGGTTTGACGAAGTCTATCATGCGACGGTGGTGGCGCTCTCGCTCCTCATCTCGCGTCTTTTCGCTGCGTTTGACAAATATGTGATTGACGGATTCCTTGACGGCACTGCGAAAGTAACGGCGGCTTACTCGACCATCCAGGGCTGGTTCGACGACCATGTCGTGGACGGCCTTGTGAATTTGACGGCGTGGGTCACGGATCGGT
>JAZDIW010000103.1:0-3018 GCA_043804575.1 bacterium | reverse complement strand
GGGAGGATGGGCGGGAGTGCGAAGGTGCCGAATGGGTTCTCGTGCGCCAGGGTGCTCCGGAAGGCGCTCGCCACCCGGAGAAGAAATCAGTTGTATTGCAAGCAACACGCGGAAAAATTGAGCGGACGGCAATAGCAAGGATGGGCGGGATCGGTCCCCCGGTTGGCGCAGGCTGGCCGGGGGTTTTGCTTTTCGGCATCACCTCCCGCAACTGGGGCAGATCGGCCTTCCGTTGGATGTCCAGTTCAGGCGGCTCCAGCATATAGGGCAGAAGCCCAGCCCCCTACACAGCCAGCGCCACCAGTAACGGACGCGATACAGAAGCGTCAACATGTGAAGTCATCCTCTCGTTTCGGGGCGCACTCCTGATGCCTATACAGGGGCCTGCCATCCGGCATTCTTAGGACGATCTCACTCATATTCACTCTCCGAACTTCTGGATGTCGGACTCGACTTGCTTGATCTTCTCGATGATAGGTGACAGCAATTTTGTTCGTACCTCTTGCGGCTTGGCGAGGATGCGTTCCCGTTCATGCTGTAGGGATTCGAGTTTCGTCTTCAATTCATACATCGTGAGTTGTTTTCCATCGCCGAGTTTCGGCACAGGAGTTAACCGGCGTGGCTCGAACAATCCTTGCCAACCGTTCCTGATGGATGCGTTGATGATCTCGCCTCCGACATCCACGGTGTAGTTCTCTTCCAGCCATTGAGCCTGCTTGCGAAAGAAGTCTGCCCAATGTGGCGGCTTTTTCACTTTGAGCGCCATCCTGTATCGAATCCAATCTGCCCATACGACGGCGAATTGAGGGTTCCCCTTGAACCCCTCCGAAGAGAAGAATGCAGATACAGAAGCATACTCAGATACAGTACTTTCGCCTGTAATGGTTGTAACGGAATGTAACCCATGTAACACATTGTAACGCTCTCTGTGCTTTCGGACTCGTTCACGGCTGGAACTCGATGGGGCTGTGTCGGATAGGCGATCACGGAACGCTATGTAATTGAGAATCAGCCAACCATCTTCCAGTGTCTCGATGCGCCTTCCGTCGTTTTCGGTAGTGCGGGACAAAGGATCGGGGGCGTTGAACTTCTGAATGGCTTGTTGGCACAGTTCCGGAGCTACCTTTGCCTTATCAGCCAACCATCCCACACTGCCTCTTACGTATCCGTCTCGATCAGCCAAAGCCAGTAGGGTGATCCACACCTTGCAGATGTCGGGCGGTTCGCGCCAGATGGAGGAGTCAACGATGTCGGAAAACAATTTCGTATATCCGCCGCTCATGTGGTTTTCATTTCCTCTAGAGATGCTATCAATTTCAACGGTCCACCGTCTTCTTCTCGCGTCCAGTACACCATGCCATGCTTTCCCCACTTCTCCGAACGGTGGCTTTCGTTGTTCGCCAAAATCATGAGATCGTTCCCATACAATCCCGATGGACTCGGAGGCGAATCCTTGGCTTGTCCCCCTTCGTGCAGGAACAAGAGCCAGACGTGAACATCAGTGGCAACGGCGACATTGATGTAGTCGTTGTAATTCCGCAAATCTATTCCAGTCTCGAAACATGGCTTCGGTTTTGCGTTCCGATACCATGTGAATGCAGCCTTGTGTTTCGCCTCAACCCAAAGAATCTTTCCCTTGTGGATGGAAAGCAGATCGGGAGCGATTAATCCCTCCCCGCCAGTGAATAGCTGCGGACCTTTCGTTTCTTCGATGATTTTTTCATAGACGGGAAGAACTGAATTTCCCCGACTTATGAGCCACCGGGCAATGGCCGATTCTCCCGCTTTCCCCTTTTCGAGATTCTCGGTGAACGTCACGAAACGATCTCCACAAGTATTCCGAATTTCCTGAACTCCCGGCAGAATGCCTTGCCCCTCTTTCCGATGTATGCGACTGCTTGCCCCTGGAGTGGCATTGATTCTTTCCGGGGATGCCAGAATTTCACGCGGCCAGTCGGGAAACAGAGGAAACTCGATATTCCGGCCAGTCGCACAAACCATTTCGTTTCAGTCGCGTTGTTGACCAGAACGATTGCTTCCGTTACGGAGCCAACTTTTACGGAATCGGCCAGTTTGTCTATGAACTTTCCAATCAAGGTGGCATCATACGGCGGATTGACGAAACACGTCTTCGACTTCCAATCATGTTTCAGG
Source organism: bacterium (assembly GCA_043804575.1). Classification (GTDB taxonomy): domain Bacteria; phylum Electryoneota; class RPQS01; order RPQS01; family DYHQ01; genus JAZDIW01. The sequence continues at coordinate 864 of JAZDIW010000103.1, read as the reverse complement.
CCGTTCTCCTCTGCCGTGTAAATCCGTTCGGCCTTCACGATCTTGTTGGCTTCTACCGTGCTGGCGGGATCGAGTTCAATCTTGCCAAGGACAGAACGAGCGGCTTCGGCGTATGCCTTGGGTGTGTACCACTCATGGTCGCCGGAGTTCTGAGCGACGTGAGGCTTGGCCTCGTCTTTAAGGGTTGTTTTCCCGTCTCGTATCGCGTCGAAAGTTATGGACGGAAGGGCTGCCAATTTTTGCGCTCTTGAACTTTCGTGTTTTGATATGCCAAGTTCCGCAAGGCTGGGAATGTCAAATAAACAAGGTGACTGCGGAGCACCTTGTTTTCCCCTCCCAGGTCCAGCTCCTCTTGCCGGTGGTTTTACCGCCAGCATCCCACCCATCTTCCGTTCAGCTTCCAATGCGTATGACCGACAGTGTTGTTCTGCCTCCCTACCCATATTCCTACGTTTCGCCCACTCTAAAGCCGTCAATGCCAATGAATTCAACTCCTTCGCTTTCTGGATCGTGTCAGCCTCTGCCAACATAAGCGCAGCCTTAGTGAAAATCACCATTGAGTTTGATTCGTTCACAAAACCTCCAATATATCTTCGGAAAACCATTCACCATGCAGCCGATATTGGGCGAACTGTTGACGCAATTTTGATTCGAGAGAAGGATGAACATTGTGAATCACTTTCACGACTTTGAGAATGAATGGACTTCCGGTTTGATGTTGGCTTATACGGTACTCAACGTTCCGTGATTGGCCTATCTTTACTGGTCCTCCTATTATGGATTGAATGAAATAAATGTTCGTGACGGTGTTCTTGATAAAAGGTGGAGGATACGAAGACCGTGGTTGTGTGGAATATGCCGTGA
>JAZDIW010000102.1:0-5983 GCA_043804575.1 bacterium | reverse complement strand
CGCGAGCCGAAGCCCTTTTCCTGCAGGAGGAACTGGTCGCCGCCGCTCAAGAGCTTGTCTGGGTGGCGCAGAAGGCCGACGATATCCGCCTGCGCGAGAAGGCGCTGGAGGTGCTGCCTCGCCTCGCCGAGAAATCGCATACGCGTCAGGAGCGAAAGCGACTCGAGGAGATAGCCGTTCAAGTTCCCGCGGCGCCCCAGATACCTCAGGGCGCTGTCGTGGTTCTGCTCGCTTTTCCCGAAGAGGAGGTTCCGGAGGCGTGCGCTCTACGCCAATCCATCGAGTTCGCCGTAGAGCACGGTTCGGTGCGTTTTCCGGTGATGTTCCGGGAAGCAAGAAGCAGCTTTGAATGCGCGCAGGTGGCGGGCGAGATCCTATCGAGTGAAAGCGTTCGGCTGTTGCTCTTTGCCGGGGATGAAGGCTCGGCGACCACCTTGGCTCTTCTTGGCGACAAGTATCGAGTGCCGATTCTCCTGCTTACGGGGTATGCGCACTCGCTCACGCGTCTTAGCGACTATGTTTTTGAATTCCTGCCAAGCCGCTGCACGCAGAGCTCGGCGCTCGCCGAATTTGCCGTGGAGGACTTGAAGATAAGGTCGTTTCTTGAACTTGTGGTTTCGAATGCCGAGGGTCATGCACTGGAAGAAGGATTTCGAGGTCGTGTCGAGAAAACGGGGGCCGTCATTGAGGCAGTGGAATGGTATTCCCAGAATGCTTCCTCCATCCGCGCGTCCTTGCGAAATCTCTTCAGTGCTTCGCGGGGAAGCCGGCGGCAGGGGGGAGAACTCAGCGCGGCGGTTTCGGATTCGGAAATGGCCGCATTGTGGGGCACAAGAGACGGGGAGGTGCTCTTCCTCAGCAAGGACGATAGCCTGAAGGGTCCTCCAATTTCGGGCGATGAGGGTCTCTTTTTCGCCATTCCTTCGGGGCGTGCCGCGGACATGGCTTCCCAAATCGGCTCTCTGCCGCAGAGTACGGTTCTCTTGGGAAACAGCGCTTGGATTGACGCACAATCCTTGGAGGAATTCCCGGAGGTCAGTGAAAATCTGATTGTGTCCGCGCCCCTGCTGCCCGATGTCGAAGCCGTGGAAGGTTTGCAGCAGCTCTATGAAGACTCCGTCGGACGCAGAGCCGGTTTGTGGGAGCTTCTGGGTTTGGATGCGGTGTCCTTCCTTGCAGGGATCCTGCAGGAGGAACCGGATTCACCGCGTGCCGTCTGCGAGAATCTGCTGAAGTCGGGCCCGTTTACCGGGGCGTCGGTTCGCCTGGATTTCCGAGGGGAGAGAGAAAATAAGGCCGTTCGCATTCTGCGCTATGAGAATGGCACCTTTACGGCTCTGAAATGACATGGCGTCTCTCGGAATATGCGGACCCCCCCTTTGCCCCCTCGCAAGCAGGGGGGAACTACCTTCTCCCCCCGTTTACGGGGGGTATAGAGCCTATCTTGAAATAGCACTTGACAGGGGGGAGCAGTCTTTCGTATCTTGCAGATATCATTTGTTTTCTGGACCGAGGGAAAAAAGGGAGCAGGCGGCATCTTCTCATCACTGAGACGGACACCTGTCATTCCAATCACGGATGGTTGTCATTCCCGCTAAAGCGGGAATCCACTCTCTCCCAAGTCATTATCGGAATCCCGCCATCGGCGGTTCTCTTTTAGATTCTTATGTTCATACACTCTTCTTAATCGTTGGTCACTCCGATATGGAGGGTTCTCCGCTTTGCGATGCCAAAATATAGGCATAATAGGTTTCCATTGTGGATTCCCGCTTGCGCGGGAATGACACTCTGAACCGCTTTCATAGGAAAGATGCTCTGAATTGCCTGCACGGGAATGACAGGGGAACCATTTGGACGCCGATCCCCGCGTACGCGGGGACCGTCGTCGCTGCGTCCTATCGACGCTGCCCCTTCAGAGAGGAAATCTATTTCGAGATAGCTTCATAGGGGGGTCCTTGATACGACCTCATCCAAGAGGGATTTTAACCTCAATCTTGATGTGACTTCCCGCTTCGTAATTGGGCGGACGGCTCCATTCAAGAACTCGTGTCGGCTTAGGCAAATCGTCCACTAAAAAAGAAGGTGCGTTTTGATATTTTTTGAAGCAATATTTTTGGGGATTGTTCAAGGAATAACGGAATTTTTGCCGATTTCCAGTTCGGGTCATTTGGTCGTCTTGCAGGGTCTTCTTGGATTTCGCGAGCCTCAGCTTGCCTTCGATGTCATGGTGCATCTTGGGACGCTCCTTGCCGTGATCACTTTCTTCCGGCGCAGCCTCGTCGGTATGGTTGCTTCCATTTTTGTCCCGAGCCTGAGGCGAAGCGAGGAGTGGAATCTGCTGAAGATGGTTATCATCGGCACGATTCCGACGGTCTTCATTGGCGCGATATTCAAAGATCCATTGGAGGAACTATTCGCGTCGCCGTCGGCCGTGGGTTTTTTTTGGCTGATGACCGGTCTGTTGCTTTTTATGGCGGATCGCTGGCTTTGGAACGGCAAGGACCTCTCCCGAGGCACCCTGCAGGATGCTTTGGCGGTCGGCTTCTTCCAAGGATTGGCAATCATCCCGGGCGTTTCGCGCTCGGGGGCAACGATTAGTATGGGCATTTTTCGGCAATTCTCGGGTGCCAATGCCGCGCGTTTCTCTTTCATCCTTTCTGTCCCCGCCGTTTTGGGCGCCACAGTTCTCGAAGCCCGGAAGATCACTTCCGTGGCAAAGGACGAGCTGCTGATCTTTATTTCCGGGGCTGCTGTGGCGGCTATCGTCGGCTATTTGGCCATCGCTCTGCTCATCCGCTTAATCCGAGCACGCAGACTCGCCATATTTTCCTATTACTGCTTCGCAGCCGGAATTTTGACTCTCACTGCCCTGCTTGTCACAGGCAAGTTCTGAAGTCTATCCGGCAGGTTACCGTAGCTTCACGAGATGGTGGTGAAAAAAGCCAAAGGGTCCGTGGGGAAATTGACGCCCGCCCAATTCGAGGCCGCCGTCAGCGCCGGCGAGAGCTTCCCCTGCGTACTTCTGATGGGGGAGGAGGACTACCTGCTTCGGAAGGTCGAGCAGGTCTATCTTGAACGACTCCTGCCCTCGGAGTGTCGAGATTTTGACCTCGTGCAATTGACGGGCGATGTTCCGGCATACGAGCTGCGCGAGTCTCTCGGCTGGCTTCCTCTTATGGGTTCCTATTGCGTCCTTCATATGGACAGTCCGGCACAGCTCAAGGACGACGCGGCGGAGATTCTGAGAGGTTATCTGAAGGCTCCCAGCTCGCTTCTGCGGATTGTGCTCTCGGAACCTCCAACAAAGCGCCGGTTGAAGGACAAGCTTCGGGAAAAGCCGCTGGTCGGACTTCTGTCCTTGCTTACCTCGGTCCACTTCCCGCCGTTGGAGGAGGCTCAGCTCGTTGAATGGGTTATCCGTTATGTGAAAGAGCGGGGCAAGAGAATTGCAGAGGATGTCGCTCTATATTTGGCACAGATTTCAACGAATTCGCTGCGCGAACTTGCTGCGAAGCTGGATCATGCCATGCTCTTTGTCGGCGACGCAAAAGACATAGATATTTTCACCATCCAGCGAATCAGCGGCATTACTTCCGAATTTTCGATTTTCGACTTGGAGAATGCCTTCCAGAATCAGTCGCTGAGGGAATGCCTACACCTATCGAGACGACTTCTGGACGGCGGAGAAACGGTTTTGCGGCTGGTCAACCACCTTCACAAGTCTCTGACACTCGTCTGGCAGATCCAGACAACGCTTGGCAAAAAGGGCCGTGACGAAACGCAGCGAAAAATTCTGGGAAAGCGCTATTTCGTAAAAGACAAAGGGGGCAGCCTCATCGTCAGGGACAGATTTATCGCGGCCGCCCGATCCATGCCTATGCCGATGATTGAGCGAGGTCTTTTGGGGCTCTTGGATTTGGAAATCACGCTGAAGACTCGGGTGGTGCAGGAAGATGTCTTGTTCTATCACTGGCTATGCGATGTGCTGACCCACGGACAGGCGACGACGGAACCCAAGGTTGCACTCGAGAGTTAGTAAGGGTGGCATAATGGCAGAAATCGCCCCGCAGGCGTTTACGGACGAAGAACTTATTTTTGCCTTTCAAAGGGGCGATGTCAGTGCCTTTGAGGAGATTGTGCGGCGCTATAAGGACCCGCTGTACAATTTCACCAATCGGCTCCTCGGCGACTCCATTTACAGCGAGGACATTGTCCAGGAAACTTTCCTGCGGGTATATCGTAATAAGAATAGGTACCATCAGATCGCCAAGTTCTCCACCTGGATCTATACCATTGCGTCGAACTTGGCAAAAACGGAGCTGCGGCGGCGCAGAATTCGTAACTTCTTTTCCATCAGTTCCAAAGGCGCCGACGAGCGGGATTACGACCTGTTGGATGTGGGAACGGATGTTGAACGAGAAGTTGACGGCGTTCTGAAAAACGAGATTATTTTGCGGGAGATCAATGCGTTGCCGGCGCATTTCCGGGAAGCTGTGCTCTTACGGGATGTGGAAAATTTTTCCTACGAGGAAATCAGTCAAATTCTGAAAGTTCCATTAGGAACGGTGAAGTCCAGGGTCAACAGAGGAAGAAGCCGACTGCAGAAAAAGCTAAGGTTCTTGGTCGCGGAAGGAACGGAGGAATCAGGTGGGAGGAAGTAGACAAGAGAGACACGGATCCGCTGGAATGTCATGGGAGGGTGCCGATTGGGACCGGGCCTACGGCCCGATTCGGGCCTTGCTTGCCGGGCTGCCCCATATTCAGGCGCCTGTGGGGTTCGATTTCCGGTTGCGAGAGCGCATTGCGCGGCTGGAGTCGCCACAGCGAAGGATAAGGCTGGAATGGTCAGTTCCCGCCTGGCGAGGGTTGTCCGTCGGACTCGGAATTGCCACGGCGGTCATCGTCGGTTTGCTTTTCTTCCGTCCGCGGCCGGTGGAACTTCCCATAGCTGCATCTACGCAGGCGGTCCAAGATGTGCCTGTGCCTCTGGCAAATTCCTTCCCGATGGCCTCACCTGCCCAAGAAGACACGCAGATGGACCGGTCGATCACGGGGAGCCCTGAACGGGAATCGGGCGACGAGATGCTTGCAAGTCAAGCCAAGCCGGATAGTCTTGAACGGAGTTTTCATCCTCCCAGCGGCTATTTTCAGAGCGTGGGAGGCAATCCTTCTGTCCGCGGCAAGTAGGGAACAATAGCTTCGAATCGTTGTATTTTCATGGTGAAATAGGCGGGCGCCGGAATGCAGACGGCGCTTTTCTTTTGGCGGACTTGCGGAACCCTCGCTTTTGGGTTTCCTGCCCGCATGGGGGAAGGCGAAGAGGGGAGACGACTTGACTTTCTATGTGAAATCGGCTATATTTATCAAGAGAATATCGAAGGAGTAACCTGTGGCCAAACGACAGACTTTTGCCGACAAGGTGGCGAAGATCAAGGGAGGGGGCGCGCCCCATTGTGCGGCTTGTGGCGAGATTCTCAGCGTTGTCAAAGTCTATCAGTCGGAGCGAAGCCCCGCCACGAATCGCATGCGCATGGTCGAGAAACTTGTGAAAGTGTGCAAATGCAACTCTTCCGAGGTCTTCGGATAGGTTGAGTCGCCTTCTTGTCATTGCCACTCGAAATCCCGACAAACTCCGCGAAATAGCGCATTTCTTCCAGAATCTCCCGGTGGACTTGCGCGGTCTCGCGGACTTTTCCTATATGCCCCCGGTTGTCGAGGACAGAGCAACGACATACGAGAATGCCCTCAAGAAGGCCATCGAAACAGCCCAGCACATCAAGCAATGGGTTTTGGCCGACGATACGGCTCTTGAGGTCGAAGCGTTGAAGGGAGCTCCCGGCGTTCATTCGGCTCGCTACTCCGGAGCGGGAGCGACCTACGAGAGCAATGTTCGGAAGCTGCTCTCCGAGCTTTCGGGAGTCCCCTTCGAGAAGCGGCAAGCTCTCTTTCGGAGCGTCATCGCACTCCGACTGGAGAACAGTCT
>JAZDIW010000101.1:0-6906 GCA_043804575.1 bacterium | reverse complement strand
GCGAGAAATCCTGTTGAAGGAAGAGCTCTGAGAGCGAGGGGAGGCACAAATTTCCCGACTTCTGTGCCGGTTGGGAGCGGGAAGAGAAGCGGAGTGAAAAAAGCGATAGCGGTGGTCGCTATCGCTCGAAAGCTTCGTATCTTAGAGGCTTTTGAGTCTTTTCCGTGAGAGCCTCTTTACTTCAACAAGACCATTTTGCGCGTGAGAGTTCCTTGAGGACTGGACAGTGTGCAAAGGAAAAGGCCGCTGCTCCATCCGGTGGCGTTGAAAGTCACACTGTAGTTCCCGGGTGATAGCTGTTCTTGCAGCAGAATATCCTGTCTGCGTCCTAAGAGATCCAAGACCCGCAGAGTCGTCAATCCCGGATGCGAAACTGAGAAACGGATGGTTGTTGTCTCATTGAACGGGTTGGGATAATTCTGAAAAAGGCGGAAAGTCAGGTCCATGGGAGCATTGGCCGGCGGCGCAGCGGAACCGTGGTGGATAATCACAGGAGCGCGCGCATACAGTTGAATGGAATTCACGGGATCATCCACACGCGCATAGGGCCATAATTCTTGCCCGTTCGGAAAGTGCGCCACATTCCAACGCAAGGTGTCCGGCCCCGTATCCTCGGAGATGGCCGCTCCTCCCGGGAGAATGTAACCATTGAAGTCAAGGGTGTCCGTGTCGTAGTAGATATACAGGAGGGCATCGTCATCCACATCGTCCACTTCCCATTGCAGAAGATAGCTTTGATTCGCCGTGTCTGCCAAGAGTCCCGGCCTTATCCAGGAAAATGTCGGCGGCAGGTTGGGCGCGTCCACATGAAAGGTGGAGTCAAGGGAATTGTTCTCCTCATAGGTCTCCACAATCTCATTTTCTGAATCCAGTTCGAAGGAAAATGTATGGTCGCCGCTGCTCATGATTTGCGACGGAAGATACGATAAATAATTCCGCTCGCCTTCCGCCCAGTCAATCAGCGTGTCGAGCAGGGTCAGGCCGTTAAATTGTCCCACCAAACGAAACGGCGCCAGGAGCCCGCTGCCGGAAGTGGTCCACCGCAGCTGGGCGATTACGGTATCGCCGAAGGCGGGCAAATTCATATAGCTCGTGCTGTCGGGTTTGAGAAGGGATAATCGAATTGCGGCCAGATCCACCAGACCATCATCCCAAGCAACGACGATATCATCTACAAAGCCCCCCATGTCCACATTGGCATCGGCGTTACTCCGGAAAAGGAAGTAGACATACACATAGGGTTCTCCCAACAAGGAAACGCTATCGCCTTGCTGGTTGCGCAGATTGGCGAAGTTCATGATGCGCTCTTCCCAGCCCGACAGAGTGCCGGAGTAACTCCCGCCGAATTTCAAGTCCGCTGCTCCGGAATTCGTTGCCCCCGCCCAATAGACGGAGTCCCCCGCGTAAGAGCGGTTGAAGATATAGAAGGCGGCAAGTGCGGCGTGAGCCTGGCTCAGATCGAAAGGCCCCCAGTTCATGTACGTGTAGAAATTCGGCGGGTAGCGGTCGTATTCAGGATCATTCTGATTGTTGGGATCCATGAAACACCAGGCCGATTGAGTCCCGACTCCCACATGATAGAATGTGGCCTGAATACCCCAGCGCGCCCACCCCGGATAGACTATCCAGCTATTGCCGGCCGTGACCCAAGGCCATTGAGTCACCGGGCGCTCGAAATTCTCGGTCATGACCACATGCCATGTACCTTGCACCGGGAGTGCGACGAGGAGTAGGCCCGTGGCTGTTACCGAAAACAGAAGGGAGCAGATGCATGTTCGCTTCCAACAAGGCATGGCAGTTGAACCTCTACCAAAGAAGCATGCCTGATTGTCTGAACTACTTGAGCAAAATAAGCTTCTGCGTAGCATCGAAAGCGGATTCGGCAGACGAACCTGCCGTCAGTCGGGAGAAATAGATCCCGCTGGGAAGCGCTGAGGCATTCCAGCGAGCTGTGTACATGCCGGGATTCTGCATTCCGGACACCAGCACCGCGACCTCTCGCCCAAGAATATCAAAGATGCCAAGTCTGATTCGACTTCTTTCCCCGAGCGAGTAAGGAATCGAGACGACAGGATTGAAGGGATTGGGATAACCCGCCCTCAGGCTGAATGAAAACGGCTGTAGGGCTTCATCGGGCTTGTCTGCGGCCAGCACACCCAACCAATCCAGAGCATTCGCCATCAGAAGATTCCGGTTATATTCGTCGGCAATGGCCTCAAAGCCAAACCCAAGATAGATGGCGCGATACGCAGGGGTTTCAATTCGCAGCGCGGCGTTGCGCTCAAAGCTATCGGAAGTATATGTTAGAAAAGAGGTGGCCGCAGCATCGAGTGGATCAAGGTCTGATTGCCGCGTCTGATTGTTTGCGCCCGTCCCACCGTAGATATCGAAAGACATCCCGTCCGAAACAGGATCGCCAATCACCCCATACACCGTCCGACCCGTGGCATAGGGCCCGATGAAATCCGCGTGCAGATAGTCGGTGAAGAATGAAGTGCCGGGATCCGGATGCCCTATGTCGAATCCAATGCCCTGACCGGAAAGGAACAAGGCACCCCCGTTGTCCAGGAAACTGGCGAGGTTCGTCTGCTCGGTTTCACTCAGTGTATTTGTTGTCGCATTGCCGGTGAGCCAGACGATGGAGTGCACCTGATTCAAATCGGAGGCGGAGGGAGCGTTGAAGGAAACATCCCAGGCGGCGCTCAGAAGTTGCTCTTCAAAGGGTTGCAGAGCCGCAAGATAGTAGTCTTCGTAGCCAGCACCCTCGTCATCATCAACTACGAGAACATCAAGGCCGGACAGCAGTACGAAATCCACATCGCCGGTGATTTCGGGAATGGCATGAGACGCGGCGTGAATCGTGATATCCGCCACGCCCGGATTTCCCTGTGGATCCACGGTCACGATGAGCGTCGCACTGGCGTAGGATTCGAGCGAGAAGGTCACGGATGAAGGATCCGGCGGGCTTCCCTGCACTTCGATTGTCCGCGTCCATCCCGCAGGCAAATCTGTGCCAAGCGTCGCCGTATAGGTGTCTGTTTCTGTCCCGAGATTTGTCAGCAGTGCGATGAAAAGCGCCGTCGAACTGGGCGGCACAAGGCGTGTGTGAGCCGAGGAAGCGGTGAGCTCCATGGAATAGGCGATGCTCACATCCGAATAGGCCGCCTGCAACACCTCGTGCGTGGAGATATTCTGAGCGAAAGCCACGACACACATATTGTCGAGTTCCCAGTCGGACTCGGCGGTAAACTCGACCGTCAGTTCAAAAGTGCTGTCGGCATCCAGTTCAAAAGGTTCTCCTGAAGTGCTGGGTTCCATGTCGCGGAAGGGGTACTTATAGGTGGTGGAGCCGATTCGCTGAGAATTGTGAATCAGCGCCACAAAGAGACGATTGGCCGTCGCGTGCATGTCTTCTTCGGCGGTCATGCGCACCGTTGCCCGAATCGTCGTCCCGACCGTGAAAGTGAATACTTCCATCGTGCAAGGAGACGCAATGGCCCGGCGTTGATTGACGGAATTCCGCATTTGATTCGCTGTCCAAGGGTCGGGACTCAAAACGCCATCGATCACGATATGAGGCACCCCAACGCTGGCAACGCCATAGAGATTCACGCGAGCCCGATTTTCATCAGGGTTATATAAGTAGTAAGGGTCGCTGGGCCCCGGCCACCATGCATGATACTTGACACAAATAGCGACATCGCGCCCGAATTCCTGCAAAACCGTTTCCTGAACCAGGTCGGAGGAAGGGCAGCTCGGTCAACTGGCGTTCGTGAAACCTTCCCACAGCACGGTGCGCTGGGCGCCCTGAGCCGCAAGCGCAACGATCACAAAGAACAAGGCAATCCATACTCGTTTCATCTTCGTCTCTCCCGGTATTCAGACTGTTTCTTTTGTCTCTATCTTCTTGGCCCGCAACTCCTTAGCAGGTTATATAGAATTCCCATGCCAGGTCATGATTCGGATAGAAAGCAAGCCTCTCATCTGATGGATAAGATAGAAGATTCTCGACAAATCGCAACCTGTTTTCGGCTCATTGGAGGGGTATTCTGCGCTTCTCTCGGAGGAAGGCTTCTGCAGCCAAAAAACCGGCTCGGGCGGCACTCTCCAAAGTGGCGGGAAGCCCCGTTTTTGTCGCGTCGCCGGCCAGGAAAAGACCGGCAACCTCCGTTTTCTGCACCGGGCGACGACTCTCCAAATCCACGTCAAAGGGGCAGGTGGCTCGTCGCAGTCGAATACATCGAGCCTTCCCGGACTCCAAAGCGAAATCCGGCCAAAGAGCGCGCAACTCGCCGGATGCAATCGCGAGGATTTTGTCTTCCGGTTCGGATAGAAGATGATCACTGGCACTCATTACGGTGCTGATGAGCCACGGGGAACCGTGGTTGGGAGAACATCGAACAAATGCCCAATGATTTGTCATTCCAAGAAGTCCAAACATGGGCCAGGTCATCGGCGGTCTTGTATTCGATGGGAAATAGAGACTGTGGACGGCTGACGACGGCGGGGTGAGCCAGGCGGCATCGAATAGAAAATCAAATTGTTCGCGTGGGAAAATGTGCCGCCAATCCCAAGGTGAAACAGACAGAATCACCGCCGAGACAGGCCATCGCCGGCCATCGGCGATAATGCCACAAGCCTGCTTGCCCTCCACGAGAACTTGTGTCACTTTGGAGCGGAAATGCACTTCGACACCACGCCTTTTGAGGTGGTTCAAGGCTGGGTCGCCAACGATTTCTTGCCAGGGCTTCAGAGGCAGGCCAAGGCTGAAGCCTTTCGGCTGAGACAATCCCAACCGGATAATTTGCCGCAATCCGGCTAGGCCAACCTGTCTTGGCTCTGCATTCAGTGTTGCCAGGATGAGAGGTTCCCAGAATCGGCTTCTCTGCTTGGGTGTCGCACCAATGTCCGAAAGCCAAGTCTCAACGGAGATGGCGGAGACATGACGCATTGAAGCCAACCGGAACATCTGCCTGATCAAGCTCATGCGTTCAGAGATTGTTACGGCGCGGTAGGAGAGAAACCCGGGCAACAAGCCCCAAATCCCAGGCCAGGGCCGGAAACGCAGATGATAGGTCGGAGTCCCTATTCCCTTGAAGGGGAGATGAAGAGGTTGAATCCAGTGCAGTTCTTTCTCGGTGCCGAAACCTCGAAGCAGACTGAGGAAATGCCTATAACCCCCGGAAATGATGTGGACTCCTAAATCGAGCTCTGTGCCGAAAGTTTTGTCGAAAAATGAGGAGATTCGGCCACCCAAGCGATCACTTCGTTCAAAAAGTATGGTGGAGACGCCGGATTGCGACAAATGAAAGGCGGCACTGATTCCAGCGACGCCTCCACCGACAACCGCGATGGGAAGTTGACTTATTGCAGTGGATTCCATAATCCGATGAGGGTGGTGAAGACGGCCAGCAGTTTTCGCACAGGGTGAATGTTGGGCCGCCGATTCGGCTGGCGTGACATTTCTTCGAGCATCTGGCGATAGACGGCGGCCATTGCGAGGGCGGGCCGAAGCTCTCTTCTATATCTTGAAGGGAAAGCTTTCCCTGCTGCGCGAAAGAATTCCCGTCCTTGCTCAATCGCCGTCTTCCACCAAAGACGAACCTTTTCATCTTGGGGATTCGCGAGCAAATCGTCTATGGTCAAACCGAATTTGCGCAAGCTCTCCTGCGGCAAATAGCATCGCCTGCGATGATTATCTTCTTCAATGTCGCGCAAGATGTTCGTCCATTGGAGAGCGATTCCCAAGGTCTCGGCAAAATCATCGGCGTCGCCCGCTGGCACACCGAATATCCGAACGGAGCAGAGTCCCACCGTTGAAGCAACCCCGTGTGCGTAGCGCACAACTTCATCCATGGTCTCGAAGTGTCGCCGACCAAGATCCGATTCTATCGTATCTATGAGCTCGCAAAGGACATCTGACGGAAGCTGATATTTGTCCATGGTGTCACGGAAGGCCACAGCAATTTTATCTGCATCTTCGGGCGATTCGTTATTGAGGAGTCGTCGCCGGAGGGTGAACAGCTGTGGCGATTCCTGACCGTCCGTATGGTCAACGACATCATCCAATTCGCGGCAGAATGCGTAGAGCGCGCAAAGGGAGGCAAAGCGCTCGCGTTTGAGCAGGCGAATTCCATAATAGAAATTGCGCGCGGCTCGCCGAGTGACCTCGATGCACTGCCGGTAGGCCTCGTGCAGAGCTTCTGTGGATTGGATGGTCATCAGAAAATTGCGCGAGAGAAGACGAAAATTAAATCAGCGTGGTGAAGCACGGGCCGCTTGCAGAAAACAAGCGCGCCCCATTTCGCGGTTTTTTGCAGAATGCGCAGGCCGCCTTGGCGAATGAGCTCAATTTCGAAGCCGATTCGACCTCCCAACAGTCGTCTTAGCTCTCCTGCCTTATAAAAATACGGGAGGGTCTGCATCATTTCATATTGCACCAGTTTCTGGAGAGCCGGAGGCGTGGGTCTGTAATCGAGACTCTCGCGTCGCAAGCCAAACCGCGCCAAGTCTTCCGTCGGCAGGTATTCGCGCCGGGGACGGTCGCGCGAAAGATCTTGCCAGAAATTGGCAAGCTGAAGCCCGATGCAAAGTGCATCCGCGGGCTCGTGAAAAGGTGTTTCATCCTTGCCCAGAAGCTGCAAAAGCATTCGCCCGACCGGCACGGCGGAATACTTGCAGTAGTCCAGAAGCTCTTCACGCGTCTCGTAAGTCGTCTGACTCTGGTCGCGGCGGAAGGCGATCAGCAAATCGGTAAAGGGTTCTTTCTGTAGAGGATAATTCGGCAGCAGTTCTTGAAGGCGGCGAAAGAGTGGCAAAGCGGCCTTTCTTTCAAAAGCCGCCTCCAATTGTTCCTGCCAAATGTTAAGGGCTTCGAGAGCCGTGGCGGGATCCGCGGAGATATCC
>JAZDIW010000100.1:0-3250 GCA_043804575.1 bacterium | reverse complement strand
TCATCGGTATGGCGTCTTGGAACGCGTCCGTGCACGAGGCCAAGCGCCATTGTCGCCAAAGCATAAAGAGCGGGAATGGTCAGATCAAGCCAATGAAAGCGCAAACGAGTTTCTCTTTCTTAGCAACATATTCTAAGGAGCGCGAGTTGCGTTTGAAGAAAGCTTAATCGCCGTCGTGGGTCTCCAGACCCACGATGGCGCCATTGCGGCTCTGGGAGAGCCAAAAGCGGCGACCTCAGGCTGAGCTAAATATCAATGATGATGCTGGCAAGGTAGTTTATCGGCGGCGCGACAAAATAGCGCGGCAGTCCGTCATCAGAATCAATGTATCCACTTGTCTCATATTCGTTGTTCAAGAGATTATTCACGCGCAATCGCAGCTCGATTCCGCGAAGGCCCAGAGCTTTTTCAAAGCGATAGCCTGCATCGAAATTCACAATCTCATGGGCTGGAACAGCGCTACTGTCGGTCTCGCTATTATCAACATACTGCTTGCCCACGGTGCGCAGCCTAAGAGCGAACAGGAACTTCATCGGACGCCATTCGACGCGCAGATTCCCCAGATACGGCGGGTCTCCCGCCAGCCGATTGCCGTCGCGGCTGACAAAATCCCATGCGTTCCAATCCCATTCTTTGTAGCGGACGAAATGATGGTCGGTTTTGGCCAAGTTCCCGCTTATGGTTAGATTCTCTATTGGCTGACACGCCGCGACGAGCTCGACTCCTTGATGAAGCGTCTCTTCGGCGTTGCCGGATATGGGCACGCCATTGTCATCGAGCTGACCGGCATAGGGAATGATTTCGTCCTTCAGCGACATGTAGTAGGCATTCAAGCCCAATCCGACCCGCTTCCATTCCCATGCCGTTCCAACCTCGACATTTGCGAGTTTCTCGGGCTTCAGCGATTCGCCGACATATTTGTAGCCACTTGATCGAGGTTCGAAACGGTCGGGCACTGTTAGAGGCATGGACCAATAGTCCTGAGGGTCATAGATGTCTTTAAACGCAGGCTCGCGCTGTGCCATGGAAAAATTTCCATAAATGCTTGCCGCCGGCGTGCCCGACAGCGCATCGGGACGCGAAAGCAAGTAGTTCAATCCGAAGCGTGGCGAAAAAGCCGAATAGCTCTTGTCCGCTTCGACACCGAAGAGCTTGTCGCTGTCCATCCTGTAGGTTTGCGACTGCACCTGCAAATCCATCATCGCGCGCAGCCGCGAGGTCACTTCATGGAAAAGGTGCGCATATCCGGCGAGACTTTGCTTATGCACTTCGTAATCGTAGTAGCGATAATCCGGGCCGATGCCCTGCGGCAGTGGATGACCCCAGCGCACGAAGCCTTCATGGTGGGCATCATGCAAACGAACCTCTCCGCCGAAAACCAATTCGCCCTTGCCATAATTCCATGCCAAGCGCGGGATCCAACCCCAATCAAGCTCGCCGATATTGCGGCGACGCAAGAGGTCAAATCGTTTCACATGATAGGCAATTTGGCCATTCTCCAGGGTATCGGGGTCGGGCAGGCCATTATCATCTTCATCCACATAGTACCAGGATTCAAAGAGTGTGTCCGAATTCACCGCGACGGTTCCCTGGCCCGCTCCGAAGAAATACTCTTCGAGCTTCTTGCCCGGGCGCCACTGGTCATAGTAGCCGTCGCCTCGGAAAAGATAGAGAGTATTGAAGAGTTCGAGCTTGTCTGTCAATTTCCATTCATCATGCAGCTCGTAATGCGGCTGAAAGAAGTGGTCTATCTCTTTGTCGTAAGTGAGTGGATTCAGCCGTCGGTCGTGGTCTTTGTCGCCCGTGACTTTCCCGTCAAGCTCTTCCTTCTTGATGCCGTAATAGGCCAAATGCGTCTCTTCGGGCCCTCCGTAAAAATTGACATGGGTTGTGCGACGCTGCGAAAAGCGCGCCGCGGAAATGTAATAGCTCCAGAGATCCGTCCAGCTCCCGAACCGGTAGCCATCCGAATGAATACGCGTCAGGCGTCCCGCCAGTCCGTATTTCCCCGCAATCCGGCCAGAGCTCATGGAAAGGGACGCTTTGCGGGTATTGAAACTGCCATAGCTGCCGGATAGTCTGATTCCGGGCTCATCGCCCATGCCCGGCACTTTGGTCACCAAGTTAATCGAACCGCCCAGAGCCGCCGCGCCGTAGAGCGAACTGCCCACTCCGCGCTGAACCTGAATATCCTGAACATCGCTCGGAAAATCGGGCAGATCAATCCAGAAGACCTCATGTGACTCGGCATCGTTCAAGGGTGTGTTGTTGAGCATTACCGCCACGCGATTTTGCGAGAAGCCGCGCAGCTTCAGATAGGAATACCCGACTCCGTTTGCATTATCGGAATAGGCGTTGATTCCGGGAAGCTCCGTCAGCAGCACCGGAATATCCTGAATGTTGTATCGCGCATCTACATCTTGCCGGTCAAGATTGGTGAACGAAACCGGCGTTTCGCGCCGCGCACGCGTCGTCGCTACCGTTACTTCCGGCAGAAAATAGCGCGGCTGTTCGGACAGCTTCTGAAGTTCTCCTTCGTCTTTCGAGCTTGGAACCAGTTCGGGACTCCAACTGAAAATATCATTTTCCGACAAGACAATCTCGCGAACCGCCGTTGAATAGCCGCTCTTTTGCACCTGCACGACATATCGGCCCGCGGGAATCGCCTCGATGCGAAAACTGCCATCCTCGGAGCTCTGCGCTTTCAGCCCCGTGCCTTTGAGCAGGACGGAAACTCCCGCAAGGGATTTTCCATTGGAATAGTCGGTCACTTTCCCTTGCAGAACGGCTCCCTGAGCCGAAGCCAAGAGAACATGACACAACAAGAGGATGATGAAGCTTTGCCGTAACATGGCCACCTCCCAAATAGACCAAACAAAAAAACCGTCACCCGGAAACCGAATGACGGTCAAGACCTACTTCTCTTTTCCGCCACTGTTTCCTCCGCTGGTATTACCCAGATCAGGTTCCGAGGGTTTGTTCTCAGACCGCTTGCATGAAGCAAACGCGTCACCCCTACAGTAGCGATGTCAATATACTTAAAGAAGGACAGATTGTCAAGTCCCAATTGCACAGAAAACAAGGCTGATATATTTGGAACTTTTTCCTCTTATTATCGTATTATGATTGAATCGAACCGACCTTTCTTTTGGTCTCTTTCATTGCCTATATGCGACAACAGACATGTGTGATATTTGAATTGTGAGAGAGAACAATACAAATGATGGTTTTTTGAAGTTTTTGACAAACA
>JAZDIW010000099.1:0-2523 GCA_043804575.1 bacterium | reverse complement strand
GAGCTCTCATTTCTTCTGTCGCCAAGCGCTCCGAGTCTCTTGTTGCGAAGGCGCGTGAGCTCTTCCGTCGCTACCTCCGTCGCACCGGAAAACCCGTATCTCGGCGCGCTGCTGCCCTACTCCCCGCTCCATGTGCTGCTGCTTTCGCGTTATGGCGACCCGCTCGTGATGACCAGTGCCAACCTCAGCGACGAGCCGATTGGCTACGAGAAAAGCGACGCCCTCAATCGCATGCAGGGAATCGCGGACGCCGCGCTGCTTCATGACCGCGTCATTCATATTTTCGCCGACGATTCGGTCGTGAAGGTGGTCGGTGAACGAGCGCGTCTCTGGCGGCGGGCGCGCGGGTTTGCTCCCCACGCCGTGCATGTGCCCGAGCCCTTTCACCGTCCCACTCTCGCCTTCGGGCCGCAGCTCAAAAACACATTCTGTCTGGGCAAACAGGATTTCGCTCTCCTGTCGCAGCACATCGGCGACATGGACAGCGACCTCACGGCCCAAGCTCAGGAGAGGGCTCTGGCTCATTTCCTGCACATTTTCAATGCGAAAATCGAGCTTGCGGCCTGCGACCTTCATCCCGATTATACGACAACTCGATTGGCTGCCGCATGGTGCAACGAGAGAAACATTCCCCTCATTCGCGTTCAACATCACCATGCCCATCTGGCCTCTTGCTTGGCAGAAAACGAAACCACCGAGCATGCCATCGGACTTTGTTTGGACGGCACGGGCTATGGCAGTGACGGAACGATTTGGGGCGGAGAAGTCCTCGTGGGTGATTTTCATTCTTTCGAGCGTGCGGCGCATCTTCAAACCGTTCCGCTCTTAGGAGGTGAGCGCGCCGCTTACGAACCCTGGCGCATGGCTCTGGCGTGGCTTCACGAGACATTCGGCGAAGAAGTCTATGAGCTGCCTTTGAATTTCCTCCGCGAGTTGTTGTCGGAGCGGAGGAAATCGGATTTGGCGGCTTTGCTGAATCCCGAACTGCGAGGCAAGGTTTTCCCGCTGACCTCAAGTTTGGGACGACTCTTCGATGCCGTCGCTGCTATTCTCTTCTTCGGCACGCGACGGCAATACGAAGGCCAAGCCGCGATGCTCCTTGAGGGTCGCATTTGCGCCGCGGCGGAACCTCCCTATCCAATGGATGTGCACAAGACCGACGGGATCTGGATTCTCTCTCCCGTGCCCATGTTTCAGGCTCTGGTGTCGGATATCCAAAAAGGAATCTCGGAAACGCTCCTATCGCGGCGTTTCCACGAAGCAATCGTCAGTGGATTCATTCGTTTGTGCGAACTCATCCGTGAATCGCACCATCTCGAAACCGTCGCTCTCAGCGGCGGCTGTTTCCAGAATACTTTCTTGCTCAGCGCCTTCGAGCAGCGATTGACACAGAAAGGATTCCGTGTGCTTTCCCATCATCAGGTGCCCGCGAATGACGCAGGAGTGTCGCTCGGTCAGGCCGTCGTTGCCAACGCGCAGGAGAAGTAAGTCATGTGCCTCGCAATCCCCATGAAACTTCTCGAAATAGATGGCGTTCGCGGAACCGTCGAACTCTCAGGCATGCGCAAAGAAATTATGCTCACGCTTACTCCCGATGTTCGCATTGGAGACTATGTGATCATCCACGCGGGATACGCCATCGAAATCCTCAATGAAGAGGAAGCTCACCAAACCCTCGACCTCCTGTGTGAAATCAGTGAGATATCTGCCGATGGAACCGCTGACTGATTTCCGTAATCCGAGCGTGGTGCGCGAGCTTGCCCAAGAGATTGCGCGCCTCAAGCTTAAAAGACCTGTGCGACTCATGGAAGTCTGCGGCGGTCATACGGCAGCGATTTACCGTTTTGCCCTTCATGATCTGCTTCCATCGGAAGTGCAACTCATTTCGGGTCCAGGCTGCCCCGTGTGCGTGACTTCAAATGATTTTGTGGATCGCGCCGTTGCCCTGTCTCTCTTGCCCGACACAACCATCGCCACATTCGGCGACCTCATTCGTGTGCCCGGTTCCACGCGATCGCTTGCGGACATGCGTGCTCGCGGAGCGGATGTTCGCGTCTTCTACTCCTGCGCCGACGCTCTCGAATGGGCAAAAGCGCATTCTGAACGCACCGTCATTTTCTTGGGAATTGGCTTTGAAACGACCGCCTGCACCTTGGCCGCGACACTTGCCGAAGCCACCCGCGCCAAGATCAAAAACTTTCGTTTGCTCTCCGCGCTCAAGACGATGCCCGAAGCGCTACGCGTTCTCCTTGCAGCGAAAGATGTCCATGTGGACGGTTTGATTCTGCCCGGTCATGTAACCACGATTGTCGGCCTCGATACCTTTGCATTCATCGTGCGAGATTTCTCCATCCCTTGTGTCGTTTCCGGATTTGAGCCTGTGGACCTCATGGAAACCATTCTGATGCTCTGCCGACAAGTTGCCGAGAAACGCTCTTCGGTCGAGAATCAATATCGGCGCGTCGTGCGAAAGCAGGGGAATAGCCGCGCGCAAGAGCTCATTCGTGAAATGCTTGAGCCGTG
>JAZDIW010000098.1:0-2188 GCA_043804575.1 bacterium | reverse complement strand
GGCGATTCCGCTCGGTGAAACACCAGATCGCAAAGACGCAAAACATATATTCGGACTGGATCTCACCCCTCTCGGCCTTGAGGATTTCCGATCGCTCTTTGCCGTTCCTGTAATTCCGAAAATTGTAACGCTCGCAGACGGAGTCGGCGTATATTCAGACATTCCTGTCCGCGAAACTATTGCCGGCATGGCGGGGACAAATCTCGCAAAGGGGATCGATCAGGCAAAAAAGCTGTTTGCTGCCGGGAATCTTGTAAACACCGTTGTGCTTCGCGGGGCGACATTTGGAAATGCGTTTGCGCTCCGTTCGCACAGCGGCGTGATGATCATTCAGGGGATCGACATATTTCTGGAAATGGCGAAAGAGCATGGATGGCTCGTTGCGTTTCACGAGTCGATGCACCTTGTCGATAACGTATACGGCCTTTCCGCGCATCCGGCCTTTGCTGCGCAGTTCAAAGACTTTCCGAATGAAAGAAATGCAAGGCGAACACCCGGCAACGCGCTTCCTTCTGAAGAGGATGCTGCGATACCGCATCCTTTCATGGCGGCGATCAGCGAACAGAACTGGTATGGTTTCGGGTGGTTCGGCCACCCGGGCGACAACGAGCGCGAATTCCTCGTCTCGCTTTGCGCGTCGCTTTTGAATCCCGATATCAAGGCTCGTTTCTTTGCGCTTTCCCGCGAGAATCAGGTGAACTACATTGCGTCGCTTCGCATTCTGGCAAGAGTGATAAAGGAGAAAATCCCGAATGGCGCAGGACTTCCTGTATATCTGAAGGCAGTCAATACGATTGCATATCTTGAAACTGCTCCGGGACGCTGAAAAAGTGGTGAGCGGGATATCTCAAAGATCTATTTACGACCCATTTCAAAACCTTTCTGCTTCGGGATAGCACCTGCGTGCGACGAGGTCGGCTTCGGGACCTGTTAATGACAAAGGACGGGGGTATTCTTCCGGCGATCGGCGGATTGCAGGCTGCCGCCAGACACGCCGCAGCATACTCGGAGTCACATTCTTAGGCAGGTGCGTGAGGTTGTACCACCATCGGACTTTATTCAGGGACTTACGGCAATCCGCCTTTCGGCGTCGAACACCCCCGCCCTTTGTCATTTCAGTTTTCCCTCTGGACGCTGTCCGAAGCCGACTATCCCCCGCAGGGTTTTGAAATGGCTCTTGTCTAAAATTCCACAAAACATCCCACACGCCGCTTTTTCAGGGACCACTTCGCTAAAATGAAAAAAATCGGCCGAGGGGAAGGTCCGGCGTGGCGTATGAAGCCGGAGTCGGCGGGGACCCATTGCGAGACGGCGGGCGATGGAGACCGGAGCCGAATCGCGGTGTCAAAACGAGACGCCAATGAGGTGTAATCAGGCTAACCTGCGTCGCAGTTTTGACTCGCGATTCGAATGAGGTGGGTCTACCGCCCGCGAGTCTGCGATAGGGTCGCCGCCGACGGTAACTATTGAGTCCTGCGTAATATAGTGACATCTTTTACTGATTGTGATATATACACCGGCATGGGAAACCAAGCCGGAATGAAGAGAGATTTTGAAGCACTTGAGGAGCGGCGCATGATTGCCGCAGACCTACTGCGAAAGGAGGTGAGCGAAGCCGAAGTATCGCGGCAGGTCGGAGTCCATCGGCAATCGGTGAACCGGTGGGCTGCCGTGCTAAAAAAAGAAGGAAAAGATGGACTCAAGAAAGCTGGTCGAGCAGGCAGGCCACCGAAGCTGAACGAGAAGGATTTAAATCGGCTTCGCAAAGAGCTCCAGCGCGGCCCAGAGATATTGGGATATGAGACCTCACTATGGACATCCGGACGAGTAGCCGTTCTCATCAATGAGTTGTTTGGTATTCGGTACCATGAGGACCACGTTTGGCGAATTCTCCGGAAGCTCGGATGGAGCTGCCAACGTCCAGTGGGCCGGGCATTGGAACGAGATGAAGAAGCCATACGTCGGTGGAAGAAACATCGCTGGCCTGCGCTTAAAAAAAAGCCAAAGCGAGGGGCCAAACGATCGTCTTCGTAGACGAGAGCGGATTGAGCCAACGGCCCCATCGGTGCCGAACATGGGCACCGCGCGGTCAGACACCGATCTTGCAGTACCACTTCAATTGGAAGACCTTGTCGGCCATTGCGGGGATTACTTGGTGGAACATCTTCTTTCGGCTGTATCCGGGAAC
>JAZDIW010000097.1:0-4056 GCA_043804575.1 bacterium | reverse complement strand
TGCGCTTCGTCACACAGCGTATCCCCCGTCCGCGTCTCCTTCAGTCCAATGGCCGCCACGATGTCTCCCGCGTAGGCCGCTTCGATTTCCTGGCGCTTGTTGGCCGACATCAGCAAGAGACGGCCGATTCGCTCGCGTTTGCCTACGACGGAATTATAGACAGAGCTCCCGCTCTTCAATTTCCCGGAATAGATTCGCAAATAGCAAAGTCTGCCGACATAGGAATCGGTCACGGTCTTGAAGACCAGAGTCGAGAGAGGAGCTCGGTCATCCACTTGGCGCATCGTCGGCTCTTTCGTCTTCGGGTGCAAACCAATCACGTCCCCTTTATCCAGAGGCGAAGGCAGATAGCGAACGATGGCGTCGAGCAGTGGCTGCACTCCTCGATTCCGGAATGCGGCGCCCGCCAAGACCGGCGTCACCCCATTCTGGAGCGTGGCACGACGCAGCGCGGCATGGATATCCTCGGCGGCGATGGGTTTCCCTTCCAGGAACTTCCCAAGGAGAAGCTCGTCATATTCCGAAATCGCCCCGAGCATTTTCTCGCGCCAATGCTGCGCCTCCACCAGCATATCCTGAGGCACATCAAACTCGTCATACTGCATGCCCTGGGTTTCGTCTCGCCACACGATCGCCTTGAATGAAATCAGATCAATGACACCGGTAAACAGATCCCCGGAGCCCATCGGCATTTGGATGGGGACGGGATTTGCCGAGAGACGAGTGCGAATCATATCCACGGCGCGCCAGAAGTCCGATCCGACGCGATCCATCTTATTGATGAAGGCGATGCGAGACACCCCATATTTGTCGGCCTGTCGCCAAACGGTCTCGCTCTGGGGTTCCACGCCTCCCACCGCACAGAAGATCGCGACCGCTCCGTCCAACACCCGAAGACTGCGCTCCACTTCAATCGTGAAATCCACATGCCCGGGCGTATCAATGAGATTAATCCGATGCTCTTTCCAGTAGAAGGTCGTGGCCGCGCTCGTTATCGTGATGCCTCGTTCCTTCTCCTGCTCCATCCAGTCCATCGTGGCATCGCCTTCGTCCACTTCGCCCATGCGGTGAAGCCGGCCCGTGTAGTAGAGCATCCGCTCGGTCGTGGTCGTCTTCCCCGCGTCAATATGGGCCATAATCCCGATATTGCGCGTCAACGGAAGAGGATCCTTGCGGCCGGACGCACCTTTCGCCGTCCCTGTCTTTTCGATTGTCCCGGATTCCACGAATGCGACTTCCAACTGTAATCTTTCCTTACCAGCGAAAATGGGCGAAGGCTCTATTCGCCTCGGCCATACGGTGGGTATCCTCGCGCTTCTTAACGGAAGCGCCTTCCCCTTTGGCCGCGGCAATCAGCTCGCCCGCGAGCTTGTCCGCCATGCTCTTCTCCCCCCGGCTCGTTGCATAGGTAATGATCCAACGAATCGCCAAGGCCTCTCGGCGATTTGACCGCACTTCCACGGGAACCTGATAGGTCGAACCGCCCACGCGCCGAGATTTCACCTCCACGGTCGGCTCGACATTCCGCACAGCCTTCTGAAAGAGCTCGAGCGGATCCCCTTTGGTCTTGTCCCGAATTTGATCCAAGGCGTGATAGAGGATCCCTTCGGCGACGCTACGCTTTCCACGACGGAGGAGTCCGTTAATGAATCGCGTTACGAGCACATTGCCGTACTTCGGATCAGGCAACAGCTCTCTTTTTACGGCACGCTTACGACGAGGCATAACGAGAATCTAATCCTTAAGGAAACTTGGTGCACACACTACTGGGGAAGAAAGAGGCCTTAGGCGGCGGATTTCTTCTTTTTCGTTCCGTAGCGGGAGCGACTCTGACTGCGGCCTTCGACGCCGGCGGCGTCGAGCGTTCCTCGGATGATATGGTACCGAACACCCGGCAAATCTTTCACTCGCCCCCCTCGAACCAACACAATGGAATGCTCCTGAAGGTTGTGTCCCTCACCCGGGATATAGGCCGTCACTTCGATGCCGTTGGTCAGCTTGACGCGGGCGACCTTGCGCAGGGCGGAATTGGGCTTCTTGGGCGTGGTCGTATAGACTCGCGTGCACACCCCCCGGCGCTGCGGACATCGCGCTAAGGCTGGGGCTGAGGTTTTAGATTTTGCAACGCGACGGCCTGCTCGGACAAGCTGCTGAATCGTGGGCACGAATATCCTCCGGAAAAGCAAATTCCTACTATTATATAAAATTTTTTCCTCAATGTCAACTCCAATTTTCAATTCCTCGCCTTGCTTTCCCGTATCCTCTTTTCCGCGCCCGCTCGTTCGCTCTATTTTCATTATTATCAATATATTTCACAAATTGCCTGCTCCATACAGCCTCCCAGATTCCATAGCTCCTCGTCCTATAGCATACCTTCTTACCCCTTTTTTGGCCAACGAGGGCATCCGACGCAATCCTCGGAACCGGAGAACGGTTCGCGTTCGCACCGCTTCGCGACATTGCAAATGCTCCCGCTTTTTCGTAAATTTGTGCCAACTTCGCGTTCGATACTACAAGACGATGCCTTCGAAACCTGAATCCATCCCCGACATCGCCGGTCCCAAGAGGCCGCGCCGCCGGGTGCTTCAAAACACTCTGTTCTCCCTTCTCATCAAGGTTCAGGGAGTCCTTTTCTCTTACATCATCACTCGCCTGTTGCTCCGCACGATGGCCGTCCAGGAGTATGGACTCTACTCCGTGCTCTTCACCGGTATTCTGCTGAATCTGCCCTATCTGACCGGCTTGGGGATTCCGAATCTGCTGATTCGATTCATTCCCGAACTCTTCGCCGAGTCGAAATACCGCATGATTGGAAGGTTGTTCCGCACGGCAAATCACCTGCAGATCGGGACGGGGATGCTGTGGCTGCTCTTGGCTCTTCTCTTCGCGCCTCAGATTGCCGGCTGGCTGAAATTTCCGGGCAGCGAGGACATCCTGCGCATCTTTGCCGTAGGTGCTCTGGCCTATCTTGTGCAAGAGAATGTGATGCTCGTGCTGAGCGGCATTTTCAGACAACGCATCATCTTTGCCGTCATCTTCGTCTACAACCTCGTTCGCCTGAGCGCGATCCTCTATGTGACGCAGCGCGCCTATTCGCTCCTGGCTGTCACGGTGGTTGAAGTGGCCGCCCTCGCCCTCAGCCTGATTCTCTACTTCATCGCCTACCACCGGACCCTTCGTCCTTTGGTTCTGCAGGATCAAAGCCCAAGTGAACCGAACGCCTGGCGACGGTTCCTTCGATACACGGGACTAAGCTATCTGAATGAAATCGGCGCTATGCTCGTTGTTCAAGCCACGGATCTACTCATTGTCACCGGAATCTTGGGTGGAATTGCCGTCGGCTACTATGGTGTCGCCGACAAAATCACGGCGATGGTAAAGAACGCTCTTCCAAATACGATATTAAAATCGGTCATTGAACCCCTGTTCTTCAGCGAGTACAGCTCCTCACAGAAGGAATCTGTTCGTTTCGGCTTCTCTCTGCTTGCCAAGGCCCTTTTCTTCTTCGCCCTTCCCGTCGGCGTATGGCTCGCTCTCATGGCCGAACCGGTGATTGTGCATCTCTTCGAGCCACGTTATGCGCCGGCGGCGAAAATCATCACGGTGATGGCCTTCTTCATTCCGATCATGGCGCTTCACATGCCCTGCAATCTGACGCTTCAAAACGCAGAAAGAATCGACTGGATTATCTACAGCAAAATCGCGGGAGTCTTGAAAATTCTCGTCAGCCTTTGGCTCGTTCCCCAATGGGGCGTGCTGGCCATGGTCTGGATTTCGGGTCTCGGAATGACGCTCCAGAATTTCCTTCTCTACGCATTCATCGCCACCAAGCTCCGAATTCATGCCGACCTGCTTGGGCTGCTCCGCATCGTAGTGAACGGTCTCCTGGCCGCTTTGGGTTTTTTACTGATTCGAGAGTCATTTGCCGGACTGGTCGGACTGTTTCTCAGTGTCCCGTTCTTTGCGATTCTCTATCTTGTTCTGAATATTCTCCACAAACCCTTCCACCCCGAAGAGCGAACTTTCATCAACAGTCACCTTCCCTATCCTCTCTGG